>JAJEEZ010000472.1:0-3914 GCA_022820705.1 Candidatus Latescibacterota bacterium
TTTTCCCTAGGCCCGGTCGAGGAGAGCGCGGCCAAGAAGAGGACCGTTGCCAAGCCAGCCCCCACCGCCGCCTCGGTGAAAGCCACATCAACTGCATCGAGCGAGGTAAAGATACAAGCCGACAGCAGGCTGAAGATGCCAGTGAGCACCACCGCAGCAAAAAGGTCCCGCACCTGGATAATGGCCACGGCGATAACGGCGAGGAACGTCATCAGCGCGATGTCAACTAGTGCGACAGTCACTGTTCCTCCCCAGTGCCTTGGCTTCGACCTGAGCTCAGCCGAAGGGGCGCAAGCCCACTGTGCCGCGCCGCACGGGCAATGGCGTGGGTGGCGACGGGGCTGGCCAGCAGCAAGAACAATCCGATCATCACCAGCTTGACGGTCGCCAGCGACAGGCCGCTCTGGAACATAAGCCCCAAGAGGATCAATCCCGCGCCCAGCGTATCGGTAATGCCGCCGCCGTGCATGCGGCTATAGAAGTCGGGCAACCGCAGCAGACCCAAGCCGCCGACAAAGCAAAAGCCGGCCCCCAACAGCAGACAGGCCCAGCTAACGTAGTAGAGCACTGCTTCCATCAGGCCTGGGCCTCCTCCTCACCAACAGTCGAGACGTATTTGAGGATGGCGATGGTGCCGATGAAGTTGATTAGCGCATAGACCAGCCCCAAGTCGAGGAAATCGGGTCGGCCGGCCAAAAAGCCGATGACCGATAGCAGCAACACGGTCTTGGTCCCGAACATATTGACGGCGAGCACGCGATCGTACACAGTGGGGCCCTTCAGGGCGCGGACCAAGGCCAGCAGCATAGTAGCTAGCACCCCGATCATCGCAGCGGCGAACACTAGCTCTCCCCCTCTATGTCAGTTACGCGGCGGTCCATGGTCCCAGAGCGCACGTCCTCGGCAGTTTCACGAGTCAAGGCGTGTACATCGATGGTACCCTCGTCGCTCTCAACGGAGACCGTGCCCGGCGTCAGGGTGATGGAGTTGGCGTAAATGACTTGCCCCAAGTGGGTCTTTTGGCTTGCCTCAACTCGGATTACGCGGGGTGCTATCGGCAGCCGAGGATGTACGATCCGCCGCGCAACATCGATATTGGCTTTGGTTACCTCCCAGAGGAACCAAGGCATATAGCGCAGCAGACCGACAACTAAGTGGATGGGATGCCCTTCGGGATCGACGATCTTCATGCGGCGACAGACGGCGACGACCACGAGACAAGAGAGCACGCCCAAGCCCAAGAGCAGCCCCGTGTAAATACCCGACAAAAGTAGCCAGCTCAAAAATAGCAGGACGAAAAGACTAAGCGTTCTATGCGGCGCGTTTGGCAAAGTGAGCCTCAATTCTCCTTGCAATGAGCGGACATAATTTCTGCATTTGCAGGTTCGGATGCAAGAACATGGCTGGGGCTTGGCGGCGTGCCTCGGCGACCAGCAACGAGCGGGCAGCAGCCGATTTCAGAGGCGTTTATCGCTTCGGTCCGCTCAGCGATCGACGACCCAGTACGTCGTCCCGATCTCTTTTGCACCTGCGTACGGCTGGCCGTCGTGAGTGCCAAAAAGCTGCCAGCGGCTAAATCCTGCTAGGCGCAGCAATAGCTGAAATTCTTCTTTGTAGATCCACCGCGCCGTCATGGACTCTACCGCTGTTTCTCCGTCGTAGGCAAAAAACCACTGGTAGTGCTCAGTCTGCTCGCCTAGATCGACGATCTTTTTGAACCGGACGCTGATTCGGCGACCTGTTTGAGGGTGGGGAAATTCGCCGAATTCCTCCAGCGACGGGGACGGACTGACGTGGGCCAGCAGATCGTCGGCAAGCGACGGAATGTAGAAGTTCATCAGCAACCGCCCTCTAGGTGCCAGATGGGCGCGAATGCGTTCAAGACAGGCGATTTGGGCTGCCTGTGTGGGCAAGAGCATGAACGAACTGGCCGGAATCAGGATGGCCGCAAAGGACTGGTCGTAGCAGAAGTCAACCATGTCCTGACAGCAGACGCGGCCGTCGATATCGTCCAGCCCCAAGGCCGCTGCCTTGCGCCGCAAAACGGCCAGCATCCCTGCGGCGCAATCGAAACCCCTGATGTCAACGCTCTGGCGCAAAAGGCGGAGCAGAATCGAACCTGTGCCGCAAGCCACTTCGAGGACTGGACCCGCCTCTCCGGCGAGCTGATTGCTGTAGAATTGGAACTCGCGCTCGTGCGTCTGCTGCCTGTCGCCCCGCTCGTTCCACTGGTCGTATATCAGCGGCCACCAGGGATTGTCGTAATTCGCGTCAGTCACAAGTGAAGGCCCTCCATTTGGGTGCGGCCCGGTCGGCTGCTTGCCCCATTGTCCGGCAGGGGGCAATTTACCAACCGCCAGCGCACATTCAAACTAAAGAGATGATAGGCAGCAATACCAGCAAAGGGAAACATATCATGGACGCTCAACAGCAGTACCTCTTCGACTTACAGGGCTATATCGTACTCAAGGACGTCGTGCCCCCGGCAGTGATCGCCGCCTGCAATCAGGTTCTGGACCGCTTCGAGACCATGGACGAGGCCGATTACCCTCCTCCGCTGTGTTTGGGCGACCAGCGCACGCAGCAGAATCTCTACATCTCAAACATTCTCGAAGGGGACGAAGTCTTCCGCGCATTGATCGATATTCCCGCGGTCCTAGACGTCGTCGCCACAGTCACCGGGGGGCCGTACCGACTCAACCACACCTATACCATCTATCGTTGGGGCGGCGGCTACACTGGCCTGCACATGCACGGCACGCCCATCATTCCCAAGTGTCAGTATCATTGCCGCAACGGGCAGATGGTCTCGACCCTGACCAAGGCGGTCTTTCCCCTGCTCGACTGCGCCGAGCAAGACGGCTGTTTCGCCGTGATCCCCGGTGCGCACAAAAGCAACTTCCCTAGGCCCTGGGGCAATCACCCAGACGAAAATCCGGCCCTACAAGCAGTGCCAGCCGCCGCCGGGGACGCCATCATCTTCACCGAGGCGTTGACCCACGGCTCGCTAGTCAATACTTCCGGTCGCCCGCGCCGGACCCTATATTATTGCTACAGCACGGGATACATGCCCGACTGGGGCGGACAGCACCTGCGCTTCAGCAACGAAATCTACGAGACATTGCCCGAGCAACAGCGCGAAATACTCAAGCTAAAATGACGGAGCAAAGACCATGCTGACTCAAGAACAAATCGCCAGCTACCACGAAAAAGGCTACCTCGGCGTCGAGGGAGTATTGACCCCCGGAGAGGTAGCGGCGCTGCGGCAGACCACCGACGAATTCGTCGAGCAGTCGCGCACCGCCACCGAAAGCGACACCATATTCGACTTGGAGCCGGGGCACGCGCCCGACAATCCCAAGCTACGACGGCTCAAAAGCCCGGTCGCCCAGCACGAAATCTACCGCAGCACCCTGCACCACGAGCGGATTCTGGACATCGTCGGCCAGTTAATCGGCCCGCGACTCCGCACTAACGGCGACAAGCTCAACATGAAATCCGGCGAGTTCGGCAGCCCAGTGGAGTGGCATCAAGATTGGGCTTTTTACCCGCACACCAACGACGACCTGCTCGCCGTGGGCGTGTGCATCGACGACATGAACGAGACCAACGGCTGCTTGCTGGTCATTCCCGGGTCGCACAAGGGACCGATCTACAACCACCACCTCGACGGCCATTTCGCCGGTGCCGTGACCACAGAGGATTTTGAAGACTCCGCAGCCGTAAAGATCGATCTAGCAGCCGGCGGCATCTCCATCCACCACGTCCGCGCTCTGCACGGCTCCTTGCCCAACACCTCCCCCTATCCGCGTCGGCTCCTACTCTTGCAGTATTGCGCTGGCGACTCCTGGCCCTTGGTGCCAGCGCCCGACTGGGAGGGCTACTGCCGGACCTTTGTGCGCGGCGAGCCAAGC
>JAJEEZ010000646.1:0-2749 GCA_022820705.1 Candidatus Latescibacterota bacterium
CCTACCGGACGAGCAGAGTAATGGCCGACAAGATCTATCGCTATTGGATCTCGGTGCCGAGCGGGTTGGAAGCGGTGGCACTCGACGAGTTGCACGAGTACGCGCCCGAGGTGCAGCAGGTCGATGTCGAACCGGGCGGGCGCGTGGGGCAGATTTTCTTCACGTACAAGCGCAGCCCGGGGCGGCTGCTACAGTTGCGCTCGGCCATGCAGTGCGCCGGTTTAATTAGTCAGATGCACGGCGTTACGGTAGGGCGACCGGGTCTTGAATACATCTGCAAACGCATCGCTCGCTGCGATCTGACTCCTGCTAAAAGCCTCGCTCAGGTCCAGTCTGCGGCGATTGATACCCACGCTTTTGCCTTGAGCGCGACGCTGCGGGGCCGGTACCGATTCAGTGCGGCCGAGCTAACCGCAGCCGTGGCGGCGACTTTGCGCGACAGGCACGGATTGCGCTTAGGCAAAGGGCCGGATCTGCTGCGCCTTCACTTACAACTGACCGGACGGCGTGCCCTGTTGGGGTTGCGGCTAGGGGAAGGCATAGGGCCGAATGCGGCCATGGCGTATTGCTTGGCCCGCTTGGTGGCTATGCAGCCAGGGGCATGCGTCCTATGGGCGCGCCGCGACCTGCGCGAATTGGCCGTATTGCAAGAGGCGTTTGCGCCGCGCTTGCTAGTAAGTATCCCAGCGGACCTAATCGCCGCGCTGGATCATCTGCCTTTTGTGGGCGAGTACCTCGATTACGCGTTCAGCTTGGCCGGAGAAAACCCTGCCGCTGAGTTGGCCGAATTGGCGCGGGTGTTGCGCGCCGGTGGAATCGCCGTGGTTCAAGTGGCTGATTTTGATCTCTTCATCGCCCTTTTGGAGGCTGAAGACTATCCTCTGGAAGTCTTGGCCGACTTAGAGATCCACGAGCGCGGGCGGGCGTATCGGCTGGTCGTTCTCGAGCGTTTGGCCGAAGAAGAGGCTGGACTCTTACAATTGGAGCAGTGGAGCTAGCCCTGATCCGATAGAGAACGGGGTAGGGATTTGCCATTATTGCGCATCGGTCGAGTTGGTCAGATATTCATTGGATTGAATGCGCTTCTTCCAAGTCAACAGCTTCTGAGATGGACTCATGTCGGCACCTAGATCCGCAGCAGCCTTTACCCAAGCACAGCAGGTCATTCCCGGAGGCGTAAACAGTCCGGCGCGGGCTTTTGGCGCGGTGGTTGGTGGCCCTCGATTTATAGACCGGGGGGCTGGTTCGCGGATTTTTGATATCGATGGCCGCGAGTACATTGACTACGTGTGCTCTTGGGGGCCACTCATTTTCGGCCATGCCCATCCTCGCGTCGTAAAAGCCGTGCAGGAAGCCTGTGCAAAGGGGACTAGTTTTGGTGCCCCGACCGAACTGGAAATCGCGCTGGCCGAGCGCATTGTGGAGATGGTGCCCTCCATCGAAATGGTGCGGATGGTCAGTTCGGGGACCGAGGCGACGATGGCGGCGGTGCGCTTGGCCCGCGGCCATACCGGCAGAGACAAAATCGCCAAATTCGAGGGCTGCTGGCACGGGCATGGGGACAGCTTCTTGAGTGAGGCTGGGTCTTCGGCATTGACCTTGGGGGTTCCCACCAGCCCAGGTGTGCCGCAAAGCGTGGTTGATTCGACCTTGACGCTGCCGTATAACGACGCGGCTGCCGTGCGCGCGGCTGCGCGGGAAAATAGCGGGCAGATCGCTGCCATCATCGTCGAACCAGTGGCCGGCAATATGGGAACCGTACCACCGCGCGAGGGTTTCCTCCCCGCGCTGCGCCAAATAGCCGACGAAGAGGGGATCATCCTCATTTTTGACGAGGTCATTACTGGGTTCCGCGTCGGTCCGGGTGGGGCGCAAGAGCGCTATGGGGTGATGCCCGATTTGACGTGCTTGGGCAAGATCGTCGGGGGCGGCTTGCCAGCTGCTGCATACGGCGGCAAGCGGGAGATCATGGAAAACGTATCTCCGCTGGGCATAAAGGTCTCGCAGGCCGGCACCTTATCGGGCAACCCGCTCGCCATGGCCGCAGGTTTGGAGCAACTGACCATGCTGTCCGAACCCGGAGTCTATGAAACGCTGGAGAGCCGCTGCGCCGATTTGGCAGATGGCATGGCTGACAACCTGCGGAAGCTGGGCTTGAACTACGCGCTAAACCGGGTCGGTGCCATGCTCTGCATGTTTTTTACGTCGCAACCGGTGGTGGATTTTACCAGCGTCGAAACGGTTGATCTGGCGCGCTTTAAGCGCTATTTCTGGGCTTGCCTAGAGCAGGGCCTCTATCTAGCGCCCTCCCAATACGAATGCATGTTCCCCTCGCTCGTCCATGGGGAAGGGGATATCGAAGAAACGCTCCGCATTCACTTTGACGCGCTCAAGGCCATACATTGAGCGCGGCGAATCCCAATCGGCTATGGATGCTCTCTTGGACAGTCCTCTGGATCGGGGGATGCGCCGACGGCGATGTCCGCGAGGACGAACCGGTCCCTGAATCCGAACCCTCGGGCCGCAGCGAAATAGTCATTTTAACGCCGGCTGACTCTGTGTCCACCCCAGCCGATACCAGCGCTACCAGTGATGCCAGTGATGCAGTCGATACTAGCGCTACCAGTGATGCTAGCCCCGTATTTTTTGATCCCGACGGCGAATTCACCGTTCAAGTCGGCGTCTTTCAGGACGCGAAACGCGCCGATCAGAAGGTGCGTGAATTGAAGGACGCGGGCTATCCGGCCTA
>JAJEEZ010000254.1:0-2650 GCA_022820705.1 Candidatus Latescibacterota bacterium
GCTTGGCGGCCATGTCGTTGATGGGAGCCAAACCAGATTGGCGGGCGATTCCCGCGCTCTTCGAACCCTCTGTGCTGTGGAAGTGGAGCCCGGGTGCGGCATACGGGATCGCCTTGTACCTCGCGATTAAACGCTGGGGCAACCCGCTGATCTTGCCGGTGAGCGTCGCACTGGCCGGCGCTGCGTACCATCTCGTACTCGCTGGCCTCGGCATTTCGGTTGAAGCGGCGCGGGCGGAGGGCCTGCTGCTTACGAGCACCGCGGACGGGAGCCTGTGGCCAGCTTTGTTCCCTGCCGATCTGGTACACGTGCAATGGGCCTCAATGGCCGAGCAGGCTCCCTACATGCTGACGCTGATCTTGGTCGCTTTCATCTGCGTAATCATGAATTTTGCCGGTCTCGAATTGGCGACGAATCAGGAGTTGGACTGGGACCGGGAGTTCCGGGTGACGGGCGTCGCGAGTATGGTCGCTGGTCTAGGCGGCGGCACAGTGGCGACCTTTGTCGTACCGGCTTCCCTGCGCAGCAAGCTGCTTGGAGCCACAACAAGGTTGACTGGGGTGGTCGCCGCCCTCGTGATCGGGATCGCGTTGTTCCTAGGCGACGGAATACTGGGATTCGTCCCGGCTTCACTCGTAGGAGGAGGCATCCTGATCTTTGCCGGACTCGGCATGTTAGACGAAGGTCTCGTGAAAAGCCGCAAGCGGCTCCCCTATTCGGAGTACGGCATCATTCTGTTGATTTTCATTGCGATCCTATCCTTCGGACTGATCGAGGGTGTGGGCGTCGGGATGCTGGCCACCCTCGTGTTCTTCGCCGTGCGCCTCAGCCGCGTGGACCCAATCGCATCGCAGTTCACCGCGCACGAGCGCGAGAGCAACAAGACCCGTCCCGTTCCCGATCGCGCCATCCTGCTGGAGGAGGGAGAGCGGGTGCAGGCATACCAACTGCGCGGCTACCTCTTTTTCGGCAGCGTGTGCCCCCTCGCCGAGCATCTCAGGCAGTCCCTGCGCGGCGCTTCGCGTCCTACTTGTCTGATATTGGACTTCGGTGCCGTTTCCGGCTTCGATTTTTCGGCAGTGAACGTCCTGAGCAGGTTTCTGCAGACGGCACACGCTGCTGGTGTACGAGTAGCTCTGAGCGCATTGTCCGAGGGATTGCGGACCGGATTTGAACACAACCTTCCGCCTGCCGCATATGCCGAGTTGCTGGTGGAGCCGGATGTGGACCGCGCCCTTGAGCGCTGTGAGGACATCGTCATTGCGGAGTGGAGGGCGAACGTGGACAAGGCGGACGAGCGGCGCGCCTCCCTGATGGAGCACACCGTCGATGATCTCGAGCGCTACCTAGAGCGGCAAATTGATTTCGAAGATCTGCTGGAGGAACTTCGACCTTGGCTGAATCCTCGCCAGTACGCTGCCGGCGAGTCTCTCGTAGGACCGGATGCGCCGCAAGAAGGTCTGCAACTGCTGCTTGCGGGCCGGGCTTCTGGGTACGATTCCGCGGGTACGCGCCTGTTTCAATGCGGCCCGGGCGAGGCGATATGGCCGACGGGTGCGTCGGACCAGAAAGCAGCCTCTGTGGTTGCAGACGCCCCCTGCCAAACGATGGTGCTGACCCCGGCCGACCTAGGCTGGCTGGAGCAGCACGAAGAGCGGCTTACCCTCAAGCTGTACCGCTACCTCCTCGCCAGTCGTTTCCAAGCCGAATCGGGAGCGGAGCAATAGCAAGCGGACTTCCGCAGCTAAATAGAAAAATCCTTTGAAACGATTAAAAGCATGGAATCCTGGCAAACATCTATTAAGGCGCTGACTGTCGATGTCTTTGGCACGGTCACCGACTGGTACTCTACCATTGTGCGAGAGGGTGAGCGATTGGGCTGCGACAAGCGGCTTTCCGTGGACTGGGCGCGCTTTGCCACGGCTTGGCGCAGAGGCTATGAACCTGCTATGGGTCGCGTGCGGCGCGGCGAATTGCCTTGGACGAAAATAGACGCGCTTCACCGAATGATTCTCGACGACATTCTGCAAGACTTTTCGATTCCCGAGTTGTCCGAGGACGAGCGCAGTCATTTCAACCGCGTCTGGCACAGACTGGACCCGTGGCCCGATGTAGTCGGCGGCATGTTTCAGTTGAAGTCCAAATACATTGTTGCCGCGCTTTCCAATGGCAACATGTCGCTACTGACCAACATGGCCAAGCACGCGGGTATTCCGTGGGACTGTATCTTGTCAGCAGAGCTTGCGCGGCATTACAAGCCGGACCGGGAAGTGTACGAGACGGCGGCGCGTCTTCTCGATTTGGAACCGCCTTCAATCCTAATGGTCGCGGCGCATCGCAACGACTTGGAGGGAGCTAGAGCCGTTGGCTTCAGAACGGCCTTCATTCCACGTCCACTTGAATGGGGATCAGAAGACGAGACAGATACGGCGCAAGACGGAGATTTTGACATGATTGCGCAAGATTTCCACGATCTTGCGGCGCAGCTTGGAATCTAATTGCCGTGAGCAGCGAATCTTCGGAGAACAATATGGTGTTTCAAGCATTTGATATTTATGAATGGACACCTGAGTGATGGCGGTTAATAGAGACAAACCGGACAGGTGGAAAGCGGATATCGAACAGTCGGTAGACATGTACAACAACTGGT
>JAJEEZ010000103.1:0-2946 GCA_022820705.1 Candidatus Latescibacterota bacterium
CAAACCAGAGACCATCGCCGATTTTTTCGACCTTGAAACGTTCCCAGGCCGGCGCGGGATGCGGCGCGTGGCAGCCGTCAACTTGGAGTTCGCCCTGATGGCCGACGGAGTGCCCCGGGACGAGGTGTACGCCACGCTCGACACGCCGGAGGGGGTCAATCGCGCCTTCCGCAAGCTCGACACCATCAAGGATCAGGTGGTTTGGTGGGAGGCCGGTGCGCAGCCGCCGCAGATGCTCGCCGATGGCGAAGTGGTGATGACCACCGCGTACAACGGGCGCATATTCAACGCGCAGATCTTGGAAAAGCAGCCGTTTACCATCGTCTGGGACGGTCAGGTGCTGGACACGGGCCAGCTCGTCATCGCGGCGGGTGCGCCAAATTTGGAGGCCGCGCGTAAGTTTGTCGCCTTTGCGGCGCGGCCGTCGTCTATGGCCGGCGTGGGCCGCTACATCTCCTATGCGCCGGCGCGGCGCTCGGGTATGGACCTGATCTCGGTCCACACCGAGACCGGCGAAGAAATGGCTCCGCACATGCCGACGTATCCAGCCAACGCGGCGGGCGCACTGCGCAACGACTGGCGCTGGTGGAGCGACAACATGGACGAGATGAACGAGCGCTTTAGTGCTTGGCTGGCGCGCTAGTAGCAGGAAAAGCTGTTCGACAACGGGCCGAGGCGTTTTTGCCTCGGCCCGTTTTTTATAATTCGGCGAAAATGGCTTCTATGTCAGCCGTTTTCTTCCACTTGGCGAATTCTTTGTCCATCTTTGGCGACCACTTGCGATCCACTTCCCCGGGCGTGTAGCGGCCGTCGGCAATGCTCTTTTTGCCCCAATAGTCGCGCAGGCGGGTGTTTTCGGAGGACTCCACGACCTCGCGGGCGTATTGCGGCGGCACGAAAATCACGCCCGTGGGGGTCGCCAGCACGATATCGCCCGGCATACAGGTCGCCTCACCTACCCGCACCGGACCGTTGATTTCGGCCATGGTCACCTCGCCGATGGCCGAGGGATGCAGCCCCTTGCAGAGCACGTTGATCGGCAACTGGCGCACGCGGTGATCGTCGCGGATGCCGCCATCGACGACTAGGCCCGTACCGCCGGTGTTGGCCGCGATTGCCGTGCCGAGATTGTCGCCGATAAAGGTCCCGCGCAGCACTTTGCCGAACAGATCGACGACCAATACGTCGTTGGCGACTAAGGTGTCGATGACCCAGCTATTCTGGCCACCGATTCGACCGTGCCGCTCGCCTTCGGCATTGACGACGCCGTCGAAGTCGGGCCGATGCGGGATGTAGCGGGCCGTTACCGCGCGACCGACTAGCACGCGGCCTGGATGTAGGTTGATCCAGTCGCCTTCGAACTGGAACGAATGCCCCTTGCCCATCAGCACGCCCCAGGCTTCTTCGACGGTCACCCACTTCATCCGCTCGACGATATCGTCATCGACTTTGGGCCGCCCGTTGCGAAAGCGCGGGCCGGTGTACGCGCTCGTTATGTTCTTTATTTTGCTCGGTGCGTTGAGTTCAAACGCCATGATCGCTCCTTGGAAAAGAATAAAAAATGGCCGCGCATCCTTTGCGGACCGCGACCAAGCTAATACATCTCGTCCGAGCGTCAACCCGGCGGCGTTCGACGAGACTTCGGCGTGAGCGCTCAGTCGAACGCTCAGCCGAGTCGAAGGGTGGAATGGCTAAAAGGGGAGGTCGTCGTGGTTGGGACCGGCCGCAGGGGCTGCGGCGAGTTCATGGCTGTTGCCGTTGCCATTGACTGCAACGGCCTCGGCAGCCCGCTCTGCGCCGAGCATTTTCATAGTGCTGGCGACGATTTCGGTGGTCTGGCGCTTCTGGCCCTGCTGATCTTCCCAAGAGCGCGTTTGCAGCTTGCCCTCGATATAGACCTTGCTGCCCTTTTTTAGGTACTGACCAGCGATTTCGGCGAGGCGTCTCCACAAGACGATGCGGTGCCACTCGGTGCGCTCTTGGCGCTGCCCGTCCTTGTCGTTCCACGACTCGCTGGTGGCCAAGCTGAAGTTGGCAACCTGAGCACCGCTGGGGGTAAAGCGGGTCTCGGGATCGGACCCTAAGTTGCCGATGAGTAAGACTTTGTTGAGACTCGACATGTTACTGCTCCTCTCGGTTGTGCAGGCGGGGATAGTCCTGCGTCCACTCGCTGCGCTGACGGCGCTTGCGCGCTTGGGGCGTCTCGATGCCGTAGCGGCGACAGAGGCGGCTAAAGCTGCCCGGGGCAATGCCCAAGGCCGAGCCGGCGTCGTGATTGCTGGCATAGATCCGCGCGGCGCGTTCGATGCGATCTTTGGCAATAGGCGGCATGGGTTTCTCCTTTTGTGTCAGGCTTCGACGACTCGACTGAGCTCGCCGAAGTCCTGAGCTCAGCCGAAGGTTAGGTGAGATAGCGGAAAACGGGAAAGCTCCAGACGACGAAAATTGCTCCTGTACACATTGGCCCTAGCCGGCTTACTTGGCGCTGGGTGCGCTTGTTTTTGCTCAACTCGCGCAAGGCGTGAAATGCAAAAATCGGGTTCATTGCTCTGCTCTCCTGTGGCCAGTGGCTATTAGTTGAGAAGCGGCTTCACCGCGAATACGAAGAGGCTGACGAGGGCGTACATCAGGCCCTGGCTAATGATCTCGCGTCGCATGTGGTTTTGCTCCTTGCGATGAGGTCTATGGTGCTCGGTTTTCCAACGCAAAAAAGGCCCTTTTTTACTTCGATTACCTGCACAAAAAGATAGTAAACATTTGTGTATAAGTCAAGAAATTTGCCCCCTTTTTTCGCCCTCTTTTACGGGGTTTTTTCCATCTAACCAAAAAACAATAACTTATTGATATAAAAAAACTTTTTCAGTTTAATAAATTTCCATTAAAGAACAATAAAACGAGGGATATTATGGTCTGCAAACGCGGTAGTGCTTCGCGGGGCTTCGTGTG
>JAJEEZ010000020.1:0-7396 GCA_022820705.1 Candidatus Latescibacterota bacterium
CGTCCCAACATACTCCCACCGCAACCACGGCATCAGCGCCGGCTTCACGGGCTTTGCCATCGGGCCGGATGGCTCGTTTTACTTGGCGTCCAATCGCCACGGCCCCCGCAACAGCGGCCAGTTTGCCCTCGCCCGAGGCACTTTGCTCGACGCCGACACCGACGAGCGGCAGTGGGAACAGCTCGACCCGGACAACCTGCCCGCCGACGTTCCCATCTCCGACATCCTCGACGCCTCCATCTTTGGCCGCGACCCCACGACCGCCAACCGCTACGTCCTCAAGACCAACGGCGACATCACCCTCTTGCCTGAGGGCACGGCGTACACGACTGCCGACCACGGTTTCATCCGCCCCAGTGCCCTATTTATCGACGCCGACGGCACCTTTTACGTCCTCAAACGCATCGACTTGTCCATCTACAACATCGCCACCATCACCAAGGGCGAAGTCGATCCAAGCAGCGGCGAGCGCACCTGGTTTACCCTCGCGGAAACCGAACCCTACGAGCGGTGCGACTGCATCTACAACCACGAGGTCAACGCGCTAATCGTCAGCCCCGACAATCGCTCGCTCTTTGTCAACAGCGGCTCGCGCACCGATCACGGTGAAATACAAGACGGCGCTGGGCACTTCCCCGGCCTGCGCGAAACCGCGCTGACCGCCATAATTTTGCGCGTCCCAACCGATGCCCGCGACCTCGTACTGCCCAACAGCCGCTATTCCCTGCTCGACCAAGGACTCCTCTTTGCCGAGGGCCTGCGCAATGCCTACGACTTTGCCTTCGCCCCCAACGGCGACCTTTTCACCACGGAAAATGGACCCGGCCGCGACATGCCGGAGGAACTCAATTGGCTACGTCAAGGACACCACTACGGCTTTCCTTGGCGCATGGGACTCGACGACACCCCGCAGCAATTTCCCGACTACGATCCGGCCACCGACTTCCTCCTCTCCCCCCGCTCCACGGCCGTGCGCGAAGGCTACTACCACAACGATCCCACGTATCCGCCGCCACCGCGCGACTTTACCGACCCGGTGCTCAATCTTGGACCAGACGCCGACGCCTACCGCGACCCCGCCGACGGCCGCATCAAGGACGCCAGTGAAGAGGGCGTGCGCTTCGGCACCTTCACCGCGCACCGCTCGCCGTTGGGGTTAGTGTTCGACGTGGACCATGCCCTCGCCGAGCCATTTCGCGGCGACGGCTTCACCCTCAGTTGGACTCGGGGCGACCCCAACGGCGACAGCGTCAACGGCCCGTTCAACGACCCTAGCCAAGACCTGTTGCATCTCGACTTGACGAAAGTCGGCGACAACTACGAAGCGCGCGTCACCCGCATCGTCGGCGGGTTTTCCAACCCTATTGACGCGGAAATCATCGGCAAGCGCCTCTATGTGATCGAATGGAGTGGCAAGCGCGGGCTGTGGGAAATCGTCCTGCCGCCCGCTGAAGAGTTCCCGCCTGCGAGCCTAGCCGACGCGCAGGTTTTCAGCGACCTAAGCTCGCAAACGCCCGCGGACGATGTGGTGCCGTACGAAGTCAATGCGCCGTTCTGGTCGGACGGAACCACAAAAACGCGATTCATTCGCCTGCCGCCCGGCGAGCGCATTGCCTTTGCCAGCAGCGGACCTTGGGGCTTTCCCGACGAAACCCTTCTGATCAAAAACTTTTACCTCGACTTGGTGCACGGCGATCCGGCCAGCCGGCGCATCATCGAGACGCGCTTCCTCGTCAAGCGCGTGGATGATCCGGGATGGGATGGTTACAGCTACCTGTGGAACGAAGCAGGCACCGACGCCACCTTGCTCGCCGACAGCACGACTGTTGCATACGTGATTGACGACCCCCAAGATCCAGTGGGCTTTTTCTTGCAAGAGTACTACTTTCCCGCGCGCCAAGACTGCGAAGTCTGCCACACCAAGGGCGCGGGCTACGTCCTCGGCGTCCACACGGCCCAACTCCACGCGGGCGCGGAGCAAAACGACTCGACGACTCGACTGAGCTCGCCGAAGTCTGAGCTCGCCGAAGTCCAGTTGCATACCCTCGCCGAACAGGGCCTTTTCACCGAAGAGTTGCCAGCCGACCTGTCTTCCTTGCCTCACCTACCCAACCCCTTCGACCCCAGCGTCCCGCTCGACCAGCGCGCCCGCTCGTACCTCGAAGTCAACTGCGCCCCGTGCCACCGGCCCGAAAGCGTCAGCCGCACCATCATCGACCTGCGCTACGACACGCCCTTGGCCCAAACCAATACGGTCGGGGCTTTCCCCACACTCGGCGATATAGGCGAGCCAGAGGCCCTCATCCTCTCTCCTGGAGAACCGCAGCTTTCCACGCTCTACCTGCGGATGTTGACGATGGGCACCTTTCGCATGCCGCCGCTGGCTTCCTCAATCATCGACGAGCGCGGTGCCGACCTCATCGCCGAATGGATCACCAGCCTAGAACCCGTCGCAGCCAAAGCAACCACACCGACCGCCTTTGCCCTCGACCAGAACTATCCCAACCCCTTCAATGCAGCCACGACCATCGAATTCCAACTAGCGGCTTCGTCCGCCGTCAAATTGGAGATCTACGACGCGCTCGGTCAAAAGATCCGCACCTTGGTCGCACGACATCTCGCCGCTGGACGCTACCGCACCGAGTGGACCGGGCGCGACGATGCCGGGCGCATGGTCGCCAGCGGTACTTACTTCTATAGGTTGCGAGCCGGAGCTTTCCTAGACATCAAACAACTAACCCTGTTGAAATAGGAACTGATGTTACGCAGTGCGGCTCCCTGCTGTCCTTCCATTGTCCTTCCCGCGTAGGCTGACTGGACGGCATGACAAAAACTGCGCAACATCAGAGTAATTAACGCCCCTATCTTCTGATCTAGACCCTTATGAATCCCTGTGTGATCGCCTTCTTGATTTTCGCGTTAGCAAGCTGCACTGCCGATCCCTACCAAGCTCCCGGCACTCAGCGCATGGCCGAGCAACTCGCCGCCCTCGCCGCTCAGGCCAACGCCGAGGACAACATCTATTTGAGCCAGCACCGCGTTGACTGGCTGCGCCGCCAGCCCGCACCAGACGACCCCGTGCAACAGCTCAGCCGACAGGTCGAACTAGCCAAAGAATTGTTGCGTGCCGGCGCATCCGCCGAGGCAGCCGCCCTGTTCGAGCAGGTGCGCCAGCAAGCCGACGCCCACCGCTTCCGCACCCGACCGAGCCTTGAAGAGATGATCGCCATCGCCTACTTGCGGCTCGGCGAGCAGCAAAACTGCATCGACGACCACAACCTCGCCTCCTGCCTACTACCCATCGCAGCCGAAGGAGTCCACAAGCTACAAGATGGATCGCGTGCAGCCATCGCTTACTACCGCACAATCTTGGAAAAAACGCCCTACGAATGACCTCGCGCTGGCTGCTCAACATCGCATATATGACCGTGGGCGAATATCCGCACCAAGTGCCAGCCACCCATCTCATTCCCCCAGAAGTCTTCGCCGCTGACGCCGCTATCGGCCACTTCCCCGACCGAGCTCCCGCCTTGGGGTTGAATGTCCTCGGCTTGGCCGGGGGCGGCATTATGGAAGACTTCGACAACGACGGCTTCCTCGACATCATCGCCACTTCTTGGGGCCTCGACGATCCCCTGCGCTACTTCCGCAACCAAGGCGACGGCACTTTCGCCGAGCGCACTGCTGCCGCTGGTTTGACCGGCCTAGTCGGCGGCCTCAACGCCGTACAGACGGACTTTGACAACGACGGCTTCGCCGATGTGCTGGTCCTGCGCGGCGGCTGGTTTGGTGCCGACGGCCTCCATCCCAACTCGCTATTGCGCAACCAAGGCGACGAAACCTTCGCCGATGTAACCGAGGCGGCTGGGCTGCTCACGTTGCACCCCACGCAGACCGCGGCTTGGGCCGACTTCGACAACGACGGCTGGCTCGACCTATTCGTGGGCAACGAATCCTCTGCCGAAGAGCATCATCCCTGTGAACTGTTCCGCAATCAAGGCGACGGAACCTTTGTTGATGTGGCGGCAGAAGTCGGCTTGGACGTCGATGGTTTCGTCAAAGGGGTGGCTTGGGGCGACATTGACAACGACCGCCGACCCGACCTCTACATCTCCCGCCTCGGACAGCCCAATCTCCTCTTCCACAATGATGGCCCAGACGCCGATGGCCGCTGGCGTTTTTCCGACATAACCGCCCGCGCTGGCGTGAGCCAACCGACGTTTAGCTTCCCAGTGTGGTTTTGGGACTACGACAACGACGGCTGGCTGGACCTATTCGTCTCCGGCTACAAGGCCGACGCTGGCGACGTCGCCGCTGACTACATGGAACTGCCGCACAAAGGCGAGCCACCGCGCCTCTACCGCAACCAAGGCGACGGCACCTTCGCCGACATGGCCCGCCAGACCCACAGCGACAAGGTCCTCTATACGATGGGCTGCAACTTCGGCGACCTCGACAACGACGGCTGGCTCGACTTCTACGCTGGCACCGGCGACCCCGACTACCGTTCGCTAATACCCAACCGCATGTTTCGCAACGCCGCCGGACAGCGTTTCGAAGATGTAACTACTTCCGGCGGCTTCGGGCACCTGCAAAAAGGGCACGGCGTGGCCTTCGGCGATATAGACAACGACGGTGATCAGGACATCTACGCGGTGGTCGGCGGAGCCTATTCGGGAGACGTGTACACCAATGTGCTCTTTGAAAACCCCGGCCACGGCAATCATTGGATCACTCTCAAACTAGAGGGAACCAAATCGAATCGAGCCGGGATCGGCACGCGGATTCAAGCCCGTACGGAGACGCGGACGATCCACGTCCTCGCCGGCACGGGCGCGAGTTTTGGGGCTTCGACCTTACAACAGGAGATCGGGCTGGGAAAAGCGGAGGTCCTCGACGAATTGACTTTGCACTGGCCGTCTGGCACAGTGCAAACCTTTACCAACGTGCCGGTCGATGAAGTGTATCGGGTTCGCGAAGACGCCACGACCTTGGAGCGCTTGGCCGTCCATCCCCTCGCGCTAGCTACCGAAGGCCACCAAGCGCATCGCCATTAGGCAGACTGCTTACAACCGGGCCAATAGCCGCGCCGCCGTGGCGTGGTTTGGGTCCACCGCCAATAACTGCTGCAACGCCTGCCGCGCCTCGGCAATGTGGCCCAATCGCTGGTAGGAAAGCGCCATGCTCAAATAGGCTTTGACGTGGCGAGGCTCTAAAGAGAGCGCCGAGGCAAACGCGGCGACCGCCTGCTCGTTCTCTCCGGCCTTCTGCAAGGCCAACCCCAAGTTGAAGTGGTGCGAGGCGTCGGCCCGGTCGAGCGCGACAGCTTTTTCGTAGGCGGAGATCGCCTGCGGGAAATCTCCCATCTGCAAATAGGCCGTACCGAGGTTGTTGTACGCCGGGGCGTAGTCGAACTCGTCGAGGGCCTCGCGGAAGCGTTCCTCCGCCTTGGTGAACTCGCCCCGTTGCAAAAAGACCAACCCCTGCGCGTTGAGCGCTTCGACGTAGCGCGGCTTGTGGTCTATCGCCTGCTGGTAGTGAATATGCGCCTTTTTCCAATCGCCCTGCCGAGCGTAGAGTAAGCCGAGATTTTTGTGCGCCTCATAGGCCCCCGCGTCCAGCTCTAGCGCCCGCTCATACTCTCCAGCAGCTCTTTCCCAGTCGCCCTGCCGCGCATAAAAGACGCCTAAGTTGTTGTGGGCACCAGCCAAGTCCGGGAACAATTCGACCATCTTCTCCCGCGCCTCGGCCTCGTCGGCCGTCCAGTAAAACTGAAAAAGCGAGAACGCCATCACTGGCACCGCGAAATAGGCCAACTGTCGGCCAGTCTCGCGGACGTACGAGATCAAGCCGCTCGGCAATGTCTGCAAGCCAATGCGGTTAGATCCTTCCTCGGCATTGATCCCCAGATTGGCTTGGTTTTTGCGGTCGCGGATTTTCCAGATGAACCCGTCAAAGTAGTAGTGCAAAAGCGTCGAGGTGATGACGAATATCTCGACCATTTTGATCGCCTGCTCGGACTTGAGGAAGCCCTCCATCATGTTGATGCTGCCGTAAGCAAAGCAGACCAGCACGTACGCGACCAAGATTGGCAAGGTGCGCGTAGTGAAGAAGGTGCGCAGGAGCTTGGTAGTCCGCTCCTGCCTTTTGACGAGGTTGTTGTTATAGACCCAGACGATGGCGAAGTACTGGATATCGTGGAAAACGGCAAAGGCCGCGTAGCCGATGACGAGGTCGTTGATATGTATCCAGCCGTAGTAGATGATAAACACCGTGGTCGCCATCACCGCGATTTTGGGCAGGCTTATCTTCTGACCGGTAATCGCCCGCCGGACTATATTGGCCAAGTACGCCGCGAGCACGGCCATCGTAACATAGAACAGCCCCTTTTTGAGCAGGAACGTCAATTCGGCCGACAGGAAGGGCACGCCGACTCGTTGGTTGTGGTCGAGGATGCGGTGGAAGTATTCAGGGCTATAGATGACCACCGTTGCAAAGGCACACAAGGTCAGCAGCCAGTCGAGCCGGGAATTGAGCTTGGAGAAAATTTTGTTTTTGGCATCGTAGATCCGCATGATGCCGTAGTGCTGCATAAACAGGTGCCAGATCTCCCACACTAGCACCATCAGGAAAAGCCCGTGCAGGGTATTGAATTGCGCCAGCGCCGTCACGATGAGTACGACCACAGGCGCGACGAGGAACTTCTCCTTGAAGGTGCTGAATAGCTCTGGGTCGCCGTATGCGCGCATAAAACCCGGCAAGTGGTGGCCGGTTGCAAACAGCGCCAGCGCGTAGAAGGCGATGGTCTGCGAGTCGAACACGGCCCGCAATGGCAACATGGTCACCAAGCACAAAAGTGGCGTACCGATAAAAAAGAACAGGTCGCCAAAGGGCGAGATGATCCACTTTTGATCGCGGTACACGGCTGGAGCGACAGTCATGGCATTCCTCAATAGGCTACGGCTAGGGTGCGTATTACTTCCCCCTGCCCGGCATCGGCTCCCGCGTCTATGCGGCACACGTACACACCAGGCACCACCCGTTCACCCGTCGCATCCAATCCCCCCCAACTAAACGACTGCAACACATCCCCACCAGATGACACAAGAGCGGCCACTTCCCGACCCGCCAAGTCAAAGATGCGCACGCTCGGAGTGGCATCCACCGCCTTGAACAGCGCAAAGCGAATCTGCACGCGGTCGTTGATCCCATCGCCGTTGGGTGAAAACACCGACGGCACAACCTGCAAATCGCCGATCAGCCGCTCACTGCCGGGTAAGTCCGGCAAAAATACCAAGTTCGCTTGCCGCTCAGCCGCCTCGACCGACTGCCATAGATCGGGACGTGTTTCTTGACCTAAGTCGGCAGCAAAGACTGTGGCATTGCGCAGTACTTT
>JAJEEZ010000301.1:0-4257 GCA_022820705.1 Candidatus Latescibacterota bacterium
GATCATTTCCATATTCGGCAGCATGGGCCTTGCGGTGCTGGCGAATTTCCTCAACAATCGGATCTTCAAGCATTCTAGCCCTACCTGTTCGTCTTCGCTTGCGCCAAATCGTACGAGGTCTGCCGACGCAGCCAAAACTAAGCGTTGGATCAGTAATGGTAGCGTGCCTGTAGGAAATCTATACGTCCTTCGCTTACCATATACACTAGGCGATGTTGCTCCGTAAGACGCCGCGACCAAGTTCCCGACGGTAAGTATTTGAGGGGTTCGGGTTTGCCGATACCTGAGAATGGGTCGCGGAGCACGGCCTGTATCAGATCAAAAGCGCGCAGAGTTACTTTGCGGTTAGTATGCACCCAGTAACGCAGATCTTCAACGAACTCAGGATGGAATACCCCTATCCACTCGCGAGTAGCGGGAGCGCCCTTTCTCTTACTTTTCTTTTTCGCCAAGACCGAGTTCTCTGCGGAGCTCTTCTACGGAAGAAGGCGACAGCACCCGGCTCTGTGCGCGGTTAATAGCCGCGAGAAGGCGTTGGGCGTTTTTGGGCGATCTGAGGAGATGAGCGGTCTCGAGGAGGCTAGCTAATTCGTCGGCTGAAACCAACGCGACATCTTCGGCATTGCGCCGCCGTATAATCACCGGCTCGCGCGTGGAGGCGACTTCGTCGCATAGTGCAGCGAGTTCGGCTCGGGCTTGGGTATAAGTTGTAACGGTGGTCACTTGATTTTCCATGATATGTACAGCCTTAACGTACATATTGTGAAAATTTTGTCAAAGCGTTTCATGTACTTGGAATATCGCGTTCAGGATCGGCCACAGCTAAAATGGCATGTATTCCAGATCAAAGACCCGCTCGATAAACCAGCCCAGTCCGAAAAGCCCGATAAAGGCCGACACCACTAAGACAACCGTCCGCTGATAGGACTGCCGGCTGAGCCAAGCGATCAGGGGAAAGACAAGCGCGACGATGGCTACTTGGCCGATTTCCACGCCGGCGTTAAACGCAAACAGCGAGGCGACCAGCCCCTTGGTCGGCAACCCCAACTCGCGCAGCACATTGGCGAAGCCAAACCCGTGTACCAGCCCAAAGGCAAAGGTGATTATCCAGCGGTAATCTAGGCGCTTGAGCCAAAAATTCTCCACCGCGACGTACACGATGCTCAAGGCGATGCCGGCCTCGATCCACTGGCTCGGCAAACGGACGATTTCGAGCGCCGCCAAGCAAAGGGTGATACTATGGGCAACGGTAAAAGCCGTGACGACCTTAACCAAAGTGAGCAGCCGACCGCCTACCACGATCAGCGCCAGCAGAAACATGACGTGGTCGTAGCCGAGGAAAATGTGCTCCACCCCGAGCACTGTGAACTCGTATAGATGGTCCCATAGCGACTTCTCTCCAGCAAAGGTCTGCTGCGGCGATTCCGCGGAAAACACAGCTTGGACGAGCGACTGACCGGGCAACATGATTTTGGCCAAGTTTTTGTGCGCGTCCCCAAAGCGCTCCGGCCAACCGACCCAGACCTCCAACTCGTTGATGGGTTCCTCCACCTCGGCGCTGAAGTACACGTTGGCGAACATATTGCCCTGATTGTCCGGGGTGACGTCTCCCCTGTCGCGCACGAGAGCGAGCGGCTCGCCGTTGGCCCGCAGGCGCATCTGCTCTTCGACAAAGGCGAATACGTCGTCGAGGCCAGCTTCGATCTCTTCGTAGAACAGCAGGCTGTCCCCGTTTTGATCAATGCCGATTTTCAGGAGATCGAAATCGTCCAGGCGCACGCGAATTTTGAGCGCGTCGTCCTCGGCGATCAAATTCGTGTAGCTGGTGTTGAGCTTGTGAGCGTGAACTGAACTGGGAGAGGCAAAAAACAGCAGGACGAATGCGAATGTGAGTATTAAACTAAGGCGTGTCTTCATTTTCCTTGTTTTCTAGCAAAGAGCGGATATAAACGGCAATCTGCTCGCGTTCCTCCGCCGAGAGATGTCCATAGCCCGGCATGGAAGTGCCGGGCATTCCCTTCTGAATCGTTCGGGCGATGGCGGCCTTGCTGTGGCCGTTTTTATAGGCAGAGGGATCGCGGAGATCGCGGGGAGGCGGCTTGAGCGTTGTCGCGATCTGACCATCGCCGCGACCGTCCGGGCCATGGCACACCGCGCACCCATTGCGCGTAAAGAGGGCCTTGCCCTGTTCCACCGCGCCTTTGTCGTCGCTCTCGCCAGCGCAGCCAGCCACCAACGCCGCCAACGCCCAGCGCAATATCGCGGTTTTAACCGCGGCTTTGCAGTTCAAAGCTGAAGGTCGTCCCCGCCCCTAATTTGCTCTGCACGGACACTTGCTCACCGTGAACCTCGGCAATGTGGCGCACGATGGACAATCCCAAGCCCGTGCCGCCGAGATCGCGCGAGCGCCCCTTGTCAACCCGGTAGAAGCGCTCGAAAATCCGGCCCAAGTCCTCGGAAGGGATGCCAATGCCGGTATCTTCGACGTAAATCGTCAGGCGATCGGTGCCCTCTACGGGCCGCGTGCCAATGAGGACTTTCCCACCGGCAGGCGTGTATTTGACGGCGTTGTCGAGCAAGTTGATTAGGGCCTGTTCAATCAATTTGGGGTCGCAGATCACCTGGACAGACGGCGGAATGTCGCAGTGAATGGCGATTTGTTTTTGCGCGGCCGCTTGGCTGACCGAACCGACGGACGTATCGACTAAGGGCTTTAGCTCACAAGGAATCAGCTCGACTTCCAGTTGATCGGATTCCAGCCGCGACAGATCGAGCAAATCGCAGAGCAAGCAGGTCAAGCGGTCGGCGTGATTCTCAATGATGCCGGTAAAGCGACGCGCCGTCTCCCGGTCATCGACCGCGCCATCGGATAAAATCTCGGCATAGCCCTTAATGGCTGTCAATGGCGTACACAACTCGTGCGACACATTGGCCACAAAGTCGCGGCGCATCCGCTCGAGTTGGCGCAAGCGCGTAATATCGTAGAGGACCGCCACCGCGCCAATACACTCGTTCCCTTCGAAGACGGGCGCGACCTGCATGTCCAAATGGCGCTCCGGCGCTCCGGTCAGCTCCACTTCCATTTCTCGGCGTCGGCCTTCGGCCAAACACCCGGCTAGCGCGTCTTGGATAGCCGAGTAGCGCACAACCTCAGCGGTCAACAATCCCTCTAGCGGCGGGTCTAAGCCAAACAGGTTGGCCAGCGCCTTATTGGCCAGCACCACCCGACCATCGCGATCGACGACCAAGATGGCCTCGGTAATGCTTTCGAGGATGACCTCTAAGCGATTATTTTCGCTTTCTAGCTGACCGACGCGCTGTTGAATGCGCTCGGCGAGTTCCTCTAGCGGACGCGCCAACTCGGGATGGAAAGCTTCCAGCCAAGTCGAGTCGCCGGGAGTCGCTTGGTCGAGTTGGCGCAACCGCTCTCCCTGCCGGCGAGCCGCGCGACCCCAGAACCAAATTTGGCCGCCAGTCCAAAGCGCGGCCAACACAAGTGCGAGTGCGATGTGACCACTCCACCAGACGAGCGCGACCAACAGCGCGTTGCTCAGGAGCGCGACCCACCCGAGGTGCACCCTATCGTCCCTCGCGGCGAAAGCGATAACCCATGCCGCGCACGGTTTCGACCATCTCGGCTGCCACCCCGAGCTTTTCCCGCAAGCGGCGGATGTGCGTGTCAACCGTACGGCGATAGCCAACGTACTCGTAGCCCCACACCACCTTGAGCAACTCTTCCCGCGACTGCACCCGCCCGCGCCGCTGTGCAAGGGTCGTCAAGAGCTTGAACTCGGTCGCCGTCAGATCGATGGGATCGCTGTCGAGTTGCACCTGACATCCCACCGGATCAATGGCCAAGGGCCCGGCCACGATCTGCGCGTCTTCCGCTTCGTCGCGGCCTTGGACGCGGCGCAAGATGGCGCGGATGCGCAAGACGAGTTCTCGCGGGGAAAAGGGTTTGACCAAGTAATCGTCCGCGCCCAACTCCAAGCCGACGATGCGGTCGATCTCGCCGGCGCGCGCCGTCAGCATCAAGACCGGTATGTCCTTAGTGCGGGGGCTTTGCTTGAGGAGGCGGCAAACCTCTAAGCCACCGATGCCCGGCAGCATCAAATCCAAAACCACGAGGCAAACCGGCTCTTGCTCAATCGCGCTCAGGGCCTGCTCTTCGTCCTCGGCTGGCACGACGGCACAACCGGATTGTTCTAAATGGTACGAGACCAAGGCGAGAATGTCGGGCTCGTCCTCGACGACTAG
>JAJEEZ010000538.1:0-9251 GCA_022820705.1 Candidatus Latescibacterota bacterium
AAAGAAAAACAGGGGTGCGAGAAGTACCTCTAGGTTCACTCCACGTCGAGGATATAGCGCGCTAGCGGCGAGAGCCGTTGGTCTGTTGCGGGCCGCAAGTACTCGCGCTGGTTGGTCTGTTGCGGGTGCTCGCGGGCGATAAAGGCGCAGTGCAGGGTGCGGCGAGGGTCGCTGCTGTCGTTGCGATACGAGCTGTGCCAGAGGCTGCCGTTGAATATGGCGACTGAGCCGGCGCGGCCCGTTAGCTGCACTTGCTCGGGGTGATCGGCCAAGCGGTCGTCCATGTAGTCGGTGATTCTGCCGGGTTTGCGGTGGCTGCCGGGGACGCAGCGGGTCGCGCCGTTGGCCTCGGTGAAATCGTCGAGCATCCACATGGAGTTGACGACGTGATACGGCCCGCCAGGCGCGGTGGGTTGCCCCCAATCCGCGTGCAGGATCTGCAAGCCGTTGCCGGGCAGTGGATCGTGCCCATTGAGCGAGTGCAGCTTAAACGGCCGCTGCAAGACGTGAAAGACCGCGGTCAGCAGTGTTGGTTGTAGGTACACAGCGTCGAAGACCGTCCCCTTGTTGACCAAATCGGCGAGGCGGCGCACGCCCTCCATCTGGGCGACCTCAGTACCGGCTTCGTCGCCCTCGCGGGCAAAGATCGCGTCAAAAGCGTGGCGCAACTCGGCTAGCCAGTCGGGCGCGATGACTCCTTCCAAAATGATGAAGCCGTCGGTGTCCAATGCGCTGCATTGCGCGGGCGTCAGCGGCTGGGGGATGAAGCCTCGTTGCAACAATTCGCTGTCCAAAGCGGATGTTCCTCTGATTTTTTTAATATGTAGGGGGTGGTTTGTAAACCGCCCCCTACACCTGTTGCGCGAATTCGCAGATAGTGGTCACGCCGCGGCGGATGTGCTCTTCGGAGGCGGCGATGGAGATGCGCACGTGGTCGCGGCATATCTGGCCGAAGGTGCTGCCCGGGGCCACGGCCACGCGCTTTTCTTTGAGCAGCCGGACGGCGAATTCGCCAGAGTCCATGCCGGCCGCGGAGATGTCGATCATCAGGTAGATCGCGCCGCCTGGGGTGTAGTGGTACAAGCCGTATTCTCGCAGGACGTCGAGGGCGATGTCGCGGCGGCGCGCATAGGCGCGGCACATGGCGGCTACGTCGTCTTGCGGGCCGTCGAGCGCGTCTGCTGACGCGAGTTGGGAGAACCCTGTGCCACACGAGATAAACGGCTCTTGGAGCTTGGTGGCTATTTCGATGTACTCGGGATTGGCACGGGTGAAGCCGACTCGGTAGCCGGTCATGGCGTAGCTTTTGGACATGCCGGAGACGACGATGGTGCGGCCGTCCGCGTCGTGCGGCAGGGCGCTCTGATGCGGTTGGTCGAAGACGATCTGACCGTAGATCTCGTCGGACAGCACCCACAAATCATGGCGCTGGGCTAAGGCCATGAGCTCGCGCATTAACACCTCGTCGTACACTTGGCCGGTGGGGTTGGAAGGCGTGCAGAGGAGGAGGAGCTTGGTGCGAGGGCTGACCAAGCGGTCGATTTCGTCGAGGTCGGGCAGAAAGTGGTTTTCCGCCCGCAGATTGTAAAAGACGGGTCGGCCGTGGACGATGGAGACGGCCATCTCGTAGTTGGGCCAGCCTGGGTCGGGCAACAAGACCTCGTCGCCTGGTTCGAGTAGGGAGAGGAAAGAGGTCGCCACGCTCATGACCGCGCCGGGGGTGACGAGAATGTTTTCGCTGGTGGTTGGCACGCCGGTGCGGCGCTCGAAGTGGCGGGCCGCGGCCGCGCGCAACGCATCGACTCCGGCGTTGGGGACGTACTTGGTGTGGCCGGCGCGCGCGTAGCGGCAGGTGGCTTCGACGATGGACTCTGGGGTGGCAAAATCGGGTTGCCCGACTTCGAGGTGGATGACCTCGCCTGTCTTTTCGACGGCCCAGGCCAAGTCCATGATCTCGCGGATGCCCGAGCGGGGAATGGCCGCGGGGATGCGGGCAAAAGGCTTCATCGGATGTGGATACCCGGGCCGGTCGCGCCGATCATCTGCACAGTGTTGTAGATGGAGGTTGGCGTCGAGGCTCCGGTGACGCCGGTGATCCCCTCGCTGCGCGCTACCTTGAGGTCGAGTCCGGGGCCTTGGGCGTGGATTTCGACGA
Organism: Candidatus Latescibacterota bacterium; assembly: GCA_022820705.1. Classification (GTDB taxonomy): domain Bacteria; phylum Latescibacterota; class UBA2968; order UBA8231; family UBA8231. Next base: position 2,156 of record JAJEEZ010000538.1, read on the forward strand.
TGGCTTCGCTCCACTCTGGGCTTACCAGCAGCAGCGAGTGCGTGCGGTCGAAGCCGATGCCGGCGTACGCGATGGCCGCGTGGGTATTGACGTTGCGCGGGAAGAGCGGGCAGATGCCGCGCGTCGGGCCGTCGTAGAGGACTGTTTCTTCTTTGATGTCGTCGGGGTCGAGACCGGCGGCTGCGCAATCGACGTTGTGCGGGGGCTTCTTCATCACCACATCGACGGACTCCCACACGTCGCGGTTTTCCAACAGCGCATCCATGCCGACCACGCCTCCGTGCGGGACAAAGGCGCGGGTGCCGGCGCGGCGGGTGGTCTCTTCGATGGTGGTTTCGACGGCTCGGTCGGCGAGGGCGGTCACTGAGATAAACATGTAGTTGGTTTTTTCGAGGATCGTCTGTCCCCACTGGCGGGTGACGTCCGGGTGGGCCATCTCGACGACAAGGTCGGGTTGCCGCGATTCAAAGTCGCTCAAATCCGCTAGGCATAGGTCGGCGGGGAGGTTTTGGACGGCCGCGGCCATTTGATCGTGGACGAAGACGACTTCCATGCCGTTGTCTGCGTCAGCGTCTATCATCTTGTGGACGACTTGGCCGATCTGGCCGTAGCCGATTAGGCCGATGCGGGTCGATTGTTGGCTCATGGTCTGGCTCCTCAAAACGGGGTGAAATCGGAAGTAGCGAATATATGCACTGGCCGTGGATATGGCGAACAAAGGGCGTGTTTTGGCTGGAGAGAGGGTTCCTCTGCCGCATTATTCAGAAGCGCAACGTGGCGATGGCGGACAAGCGGCCCCTCAATCCCGCCAATCGACGACCACCCCGACGATATCCCCATCCCGCTCCCGCTTAATGCGCTCGAACATCGTCGGCATCTCGGCACACCCGATCCGATGGGTAATGCAGTGTTCCCACTTGAGTACTCCCATCGCCATGTTCTTGATCACAGCGCGGCGGCAGGGCTGCCAGCCGTCGTCGCAGGGAAAGAACATCTGTAGCCGCTTGCCGTGCGGCGTGGGAAAGTCCAGAGAGATCGGATCGTCCCCATAGTGGCCCTGCCAGACGAAAGACCCAAACCGCCGACAGAGGGCAATCGCCGGATCGATGCACTGTGGATGTCCGGTACACTCGAATACCACATCGGCCCCTTCGGGCGCGAGTTCCCGTACTACGGCGGCTACGTCCTGCTCTTTGCTATTGATTGCATAATCCGCGCCCAGCGCCTTTGCGACTGCCAGCGGTTTTTCATCAATATCCACTGCCACCACCACGCACCCCCGCTGGGCACAAGCCGCCACCACGCCTAAGCCAATCATTCCCACTCCGTGTACTACCACCGTATCTCCCATCCGCGGATTGGCCATATCGACGCCATAGAGCCCCACGGCCGGCATCACAAACAAACTCGCCACATCCATTCCCGCTCCAGGCACCATCTTGGCCACGCCATGCGTGGTATTGGGCCGAGTTACGACGCGACTGCAATGCCCGCCGGAAACGCATCCAACCTCTGTCCCGTCGGCTAGCCTCATCGCGTCATTGCCGCGAAAGTACACTTCGTCGCCGACCGCAAAGTTGTCGATATCGGTTCCGACGGCTTCTATGGTGCCCGTGCCCTGATAGCCGGTACACAACGGAAAGGGGTTGCGGTTCATCTTGCTGATCTTGCCGCTGATCAGTCCGAACTCAGTGCCGATACTGACTCCGGTGAAATGGGTGCGGATCGCGACTTGGTCGGGGGCGGGATCGTTCAGTACGACCTCAGTCAGCGCGAAATTTTGCTGTTCGTCGCAGATGAGTGCTTTGGCATTCATGAAAAATCCTTTCGGGTGGTTGATTTATTTTCTTTCGGAGATTTTGCAGACCCAGATACTGATTTCGTAGAGCAGGAGCAGGGGCAGGGCCATCAGGATTTGGGAGACTGGGTCGGGCGGCGTGAAGATTGCGCCGAGGACGAAGATGCCGATGATGGCATAGCGGCGGATACGGCGCATCCGCGCGGCGGTCAGCACCCCGACTTTGGCCAAAAAGAGCGACAGCACGGGCATTTCAAAGACAATGCCAAAGCCGGCGATCAGCCGCAGCACAAAGCCGATGTACTCGTCGGCCGCCCATTGCGAGGTCATGTCGGGCGGCTCTAGCGCGAGGAAAAAGCGCAGCCCGAGCGGGAGGACGATGTAATAGGCGATCATTGCGCCGATTGAAAAGCAGAGGACGCTCAGCGAGATAATGGGCAGCGTGAGCCGTTTTTCGCGCTGTAAAAGTCCCGGGGCCACAAAGCGCCAGGCTTGGTAGAAGATGACCGGCAGTGCCAGCAGTAGCCCACCGACGAAGGCGATTTGCAGGCTGATGAAGAAGTAGGTCATGGGCCGCAGGGCTTGCAGCCGGCGCGCTGGAGGCAGGTCGGCGATGGGCGCGTCCGGCTCCGGTGCCGCATCGGGCTGACCCAACCACTGGTTCACTAGCTTTTTGACCGCCAGCACCACGCCCGAGGATTGCTGGCCCTCCAAGCTGAGGATGGCCTCTTCGTACGGCCGGGTCAAGATCTGCATAATCGAGTCGGAAAAGGCGAAGCAGATTACCGCGCCTACGACGAGCGCGGCTAGGGCCTTGAGAATGCGCCAGCGGAGTTCTTCGAGGTGGTCGAGAAAGGGCATGTTGGCTTCTCGGGGTGAGTCTGGGTCGTGGAGGGATTCTGGGTCGTGGTCAGTCTCTGGGTCGTGGTCAACTTCTGGGTCGCGATCAGCGTCTGGGTCGTGATCAGCTTCTATATCGTCCGGTTCGTGGTCGGATTTCGCTGTCTCGCGGGTGGGTCGCGGCTTGCGAAAGCGGGCGATGAGGGCGACCAAGACGATCAGCAGGCAGCCCCAGGCGAAGATGTCGCCGTGCCGGGTGTAAAAGGTCGCGGGTTGGCCGACTGGCACGGTGGCAACTGCGACTGCGGGTGTGAAAAGATCGGTCGCCTCGTAAGTGCGGCCAAACGGGTCGATGAACAGGGAGATGCCGGTGGTGGCGGAGCGGGCGATGGCCGTGCGGTTTTCAACGGCGCGCATGGCGTTGATGAGCGCGTGTTGATAGGGCCCCGCGCTGCGGCCAAACCACGAGTCATTGGTGATGTTGACCAGCACGCGCGCCCCGGACGCCACGTGCTGGCGCACTAGATCGGGAAAGATGGACTCAAAGCAGATGAGTACGGCAAAGGGATGCTGGGGATGGGCAAAAACCGCGTGCTCGGTGCCGCGCGCGAATTCGGCCGGGCCGAGGTCGCCGGTCAGGCGAGTCCAGTCGATGTCGCGCAGCAGGGGGATGGCGTCGCGGTAGGGCGTCCGCTCGCCAAAGGGCACTAAGTGCATTTTGGCGTATGAAGGCAGGGTGGTAGCCCCGGGTTGGACGAAAAAGGCCGCGTTGTAGTTCGCGTGCGGCGCGCCGGTCAGCAAGGGGATATCCAGCTCATCGACGAGCGTTTGGATGCGGCCTCGGCAACCGGCCCGGCGCAGAGGATCGCACGGCACGGCCGTCTCGGGCCAGACCAGCAGCTCGAGGTCGCGCTTGGCTGCTTGGCGCGAGAGTGTGGAGAGAGCTGAGAAAGTGCGCTCCAGCCCGTTGGGACCCCATTTGTCGGCGTACGTAGTGTTCGGTTGGATCAGGCCGATGCGCAGGCTCTCGTCCGGGACGGTGGTCGCCATTGCGCTCTGCGCGTGAACCCAAGGCAAGAGATAGCCCAAGGCAACGCCCGCGAGAAAGACGCGCCGCTCGACGAGCGCCAAGTAAAACAGCGCGTTGAGACCGACGACCCAGCAGGAGACGCCAAAGACGCCGGTCCAGGTGGCGTACTGGATGAAGTGCGGCAGGGCCGCTTGGCTGTGCCCCAATAGGAGCCAAGGAAAACCCAACTCTCCGAGCGAGAGCAGATATTCCTGCCCAGTCCATAGCAAAGGCAGCAGCGCGAGCGCCTTCGCACCCCATCGCGCAGCGAGCACGTTGAACAGCCCGGTGCAGAGGCCGGTAAAAAGGCCCAAATAAGCGGCCATCAGCCCGGTGCCTCCGACGACGGCAGGCCCGCCGCCTTGGGTATAGGCGACCCAGTATAGGGATAGCAGGTTCCACACTAACCCACTGATCCAGCCCGCGGCAAAGCCGGATTTGAAGCCGCGGCCTTTTAGCGCGATCAGCAGAGGCACTAGCGCACAATGGGCCCAGAGCGGATGATAGAGAAAGGCGAGGGGGTGATCGGGGTGGCTGGGAAAGGCCAGCGAGAGCAAGGCCCCGCTCAGTGCGGCGAGCAACAGGCGAGAAAGCGGGGTTAGGGCCAGAGCAAAGCGCGGGTTAGACATCGGCAGTGGGGGGTAATGCGCAAAAATATAGGAGGGAGGCCGAGGCAGAGCAAGGTGCTGGCACAGATTGTGCTTATACGTCGGTTGCGTCTAGTGCCCAGCGGCTCGTGGGGGCTAGGCGCTACATTCGCGTGGTTTTTTTGCTACAGTTTTGCCCAAGGAGGAACGCACCGTGCCAACACAAACCCAGCCCATTGACTACAACTTTGCCGCCCGCACTGTGGGCGAGGGACCGCCCGTCCACCGCGACGAACTGCCGAGGGAGCGGCTCGCGCGCTTGGGGCCGCAGGCGCTTAAGGACCAAGAGCTGTTGGCCGTGGCGCTGGGGACGGGGTATCGCGGCCGGCACGTGCTGGACTTGGCCGAGAGCATCCTCGCCGATTACCCCAAGGAATCACTGGTAGATATGGATTTGGGGGAATTGAGCCGGATCAAGGGGCTGGGCAAGGCCAAGGCCGGGGTTTTGGTCGCGGCATTTGAATTGGCGCGCCGCGGGTTGCACAAGGGTTTGGGGGTGCGGCCGGTGATTAGCGCACCCGGCGACGCACTGTCCATGCTGTCCGACATCAAGGATCAGCAGCGCGAGCACTTCCTCTGCTTGTATCTCAATGCCCGCAATCAGGTGATCCACAAGGAGATCGTGTCCATCGGCAGTCTATCTTCGGCCATCGTGCATCCGCGCGAGGTCTTTCGCACGGCGGTAGCGCAGGCTGCGGCCAGCGTGATCTTGGCGCACAATCATCCCTCCGGCGATGTGTCGCCCAGCCAAGACGACATCAACCTGACGCGGCGCTTGGTGCAGGCTGGCGAAATCATGGGCATTGACGTACTCGATCACCTCATCATCGGCAGCGACGATTTTATCAGCTTGAAGGAGCGCGGATTGATATGAAGAAAGAAAATTGTATTTGCCCGGCAAAAGCCTATATTACTGACAAACGCAGCAATTTATACAAGGGTACGCGAGCGATGAAAGACGAAGAAAGTCATCTAATTCCAGTGTACATTTTTGACATGTACCCCTATCCAGACTCGGAACAGGGTTTGGGTATGCCGCAGAAGTTCTTGGTCTTGCTCAAGGGCACGGAAAACAGCGTGGTGCCCATCACGATCGGCCACTTCGAGGGCCAAGCCCTCGCCATGGCCCTGCGCAAAATCGCCTTGCCGCGACCCCTGCCACACGACCTGTTGTGCAACCTGCTCAAGCGAATCGACGCCGTGGTCCACAAGCTGGTGGTCCACACCCTCAAAGAGGATGTTTTCCACGCGTACCTGCTGGTCCAAGCCCAAGGCCAGTCCTTTTACCTCGACTGCCGCCCCAGCGATGGCATGATCGTGGCCACGCTCTTGGGCGTGCCGCTCTTTTTGACCCCAGAGGTCATGGAGGCGGCCGGCCAACCGCTGGAGCACTCCGACGAGCGCGAAGGGGCTAGCAGCGAACAAGCTGCTGCGCCCGAGGTGGCCTCGGATGCGCCCACAGAGGGCGAAGCGGCTGAGTGCGAAAGTACCGCAAGGGAGTTGGAGGCGTTCGTGGACCCAGAGACGGGCGAGCCGATAAGCCGATTGGAACAACTCAAGGCGCATTTGGACTGGCTCATCGCCCAAGAGGCCTACGAGCAGGCGGCCAAGGTCCGCGACCGCATCAGTGAGCTAGAGGCCGAGCGCTGAGGGCACTCTCGCTGCGCCGCGCTTAGACGCTCTTGTACGGCTGTGGTCGTGCAGGGGCGTTTTTTTTGTGTGCGCTAGGTGGCGGATTGAGTGCGGGCGTGCAAGAAGACCATGAGCGAAGCGAGGTCCGCAGGCGAGACCCCGGAAATGCGCGACGCCTGTCCTAGGGTCTGCGGGCGGATCGCCGCGAGCTTTTGGCGCGCCTCGGTCGAAATGTTCAGTTCGAGAGTGGCGAAGTCAAAATCACTCGGCAGGCGCAGGGATTCGAGGCGCTTGAGCTTTTGCGCTTGGGTCTCTTGGCGCTTGATGTACCCCGCGTATTTGATCTCGGCCTCGACGTGTTCGGCCGCGTCCGGGGACAGCGGCTGTGGCGGTGGGGCGAATTCGCAGAGGTGGTCGTAGTTGAGTTGGGGGCGGCGCAGCAGCTCGGCGAGCGAGGTCGATTCGGCAATGGGTGTGGTGCCCTGCCGCGCCAAAACTTCCTGCACCTTTTCAGTTGGTTTGACGCGCTCGTGCTGGAGGCGTTCGCGCTCGGCGGCGACCTGTTGCTGTTTGGTCTGAAACTGGTGCCACAGGTCGTCGTCGATCAATCCCAGTGCCCGGCCCTTGGCCATCAGGCGGTCGTCGGCGTTGTCCTCGCGCAAAAGCAGGCGGTGCTCGGCGCGCGAGGTGAAGATGCGGTACGGCTCCAGCGTGCCTTTGGTCACGAGGTCGTCGATTAGCACGCAGATGTACGCATCGGCGCGGGTGAGTACCAGCGGGTCGTCGCCGCGCGCCTTGAGCACGGCGTTGATGCCGGCCATAATCCCCTGAGCCGCGGCTTCTTCGTAGCCGGTGGTGCCGTTGATCTGGCCGGCGAAGAAGAGATTGGCCACGCGCTTGGTCTCTAGGTGTGGGTAGAGTTGGGTCGGCGGGGCGTAATCGTATTCGACTGCGTACGCCGGGCGCAGGATCTCGGCCGTTCGAGGCCGGGCAGGGAGCGCACGATCTGGGGTTGCAGGGTCTCCGGCAGGCTCATCGATAGGCCGTTGAGATAGAACTCGAGGGTGCGCCGCCCCTCTGGCTCGACGAAAATTTGGTGCCGCTCCTTGT
>JAJEEZ010000363.1:0-6433 GCA_022820705.1 Candidatus Latescibacterota bacterium
CCTGAGATGGCTCAAACGGTGGATCGCCCACCAACGCCAACGCTTGCCCCCCTTCAATGCACAGTTGGCACCCACAGGAATCAGAACCGTTAGGAAAACCAAAAAACCTAGCAAAAAGTAAAAATGTAAGGGAATCAGGCCCGCTTTAACTGGAAGGAAGCACCCGCCGACATCGCCGCTACCTTATATGAAGCGATTATTCCTCCGGATGAGCGCCGCCAGTTGGGCGAGTATTATACCCCAGAATGGCTGGCGCAGGAGATGGTACAGGAGGTAGTAACGGACCCACTTCGCCAGCGAGTTCTCGACCCGTCTTGTGGCTCTGGCACGTTTGTCGCCGTTTCGGTGCGCCACTTTGTCGAAGCAGCCACAGAAGAGGCGTTGGAGCCCAAAGAGGCGTTGGAGCGGTTGCGCGAGGCAGTGATGGGTATTGACGTGCATCCGGTGGCGGTACGGCTGGCCCGCACGGCTTGGGTGATGGCAGCGCGGCCCCTCCTTGAGGCGGCCGCCGAGGCCGGGTATGAGGGAAACGTGGCGATACCCGTGTATTTGGGAGACGCCTTGCAGTTGCACTACCAAACCGGCGACTTGTTTGTCGGCGGGGATATAGGCATTGAGGTGGAAGGCGATGAGTTCGACAAAAGGCTGATTTTCCCGATTCGTTTGGTGGAGCAAGCCGATACGTTTGATCGGCTGATGAGCGACATTGCCGATGCGATTGAGCGCGGTCAGGATCCGCTAGTTGCGTTGGATGACCACGGGATTACGGACCCGGGCCAGCGACAGACGCTGGCGACGACGATCGCGATCATGCAGGATTTACACGCCGAGGGGCGCAATCACATCTGGGCGTATTACACGCGCAATTTGGTACGTCCGGTGGCGTTGAGCCGCCACAGGGTCGATGTGATTGTCGGCAACCCGCCGTGGCTGAACTATCGCAATACCGCTAGCGTGCTGCGCGACAAGCTGGTGCAGCAGAGCAAGGAGCTATATCACATCTGGCAGGGTGGGCGCTATGCAACGCATCAAGATGTCGCCGGACTTTTCTTTGCCCGTAGCGTAGCGCTCTACCTAAAAGCTGGCGGCACTATCGCCATGGTGTTGCCACACAGCGCATTGCAAACCGGGCAATACGCCAAGTGGCGCACGGGACGATGGGGCGATTTGGCGGTGAATTTCGGCTGCAAAACGGCGTGGGATCTGGAAAAACTCGAACCCAACACGTTTTTTCCGGTCGCATCGTGTGTCGTGTTTGCCGAGCGGATGGGTGAATTGGCCCCAGCAACACCCTTGACCGACGAGGTCGAGCAATGGCAAGGGACGACCGGGGCGAAGGATGTGCGGCGGAAGCGGATGGCTATTACCGACACGTCGGTTAGTGGAACATCGCCATATGCGGACCGCTTTCGGCAGGGCGCTTCCATCGTGCCGCGCTGTCTTTTCTTTGTCCATGAAGTCGAAGGCACCACCCTTGTAGAGCCGCGCAAACCGTTAAGGTGGAGCCACGCCGAGGTAGCAATGACAAAGCACCGTGGAAGACGCTTGACCTGACAGCCATCACCGGACAGACGATAGAGAAAACGCACTTGTTTGATGTTCACTTGGGAGAGACGGTGGTGCCCTACGCGACCTTACCTCCGCTAAAAGCCCTGTTGCCCTTAAAACAAAACGACCATGAACTGCCCGTGGACCCCAATGGGACGGGAGGCATTCATCTCGGTGGATTGGAACAGCGGATGCGGGGACGGTGGCAGCAGGTCAGTTCGCTATGGGAACAGCACAAGAGGGCTAATACCTCCGAGAGTCTGCTGAATTGGTTGGACTATAATGGTAAACTCTCGGCGCAACTTGAGTGGCAAAAGACCAACAAGAGTCTTTCTTCTATTCGCGTGGTGTACACCACTTCAGGGCAATCTACGGCGGCGATTATCGATGCCTCTGAGGCTATAGTTGACCACAAGTTGTTCTGGGCACCTTGCAAGGACCTTCAAGAGGCCCATTACGTACTCGCCATCATCAACAGCCGCACCCTATATGAAACGGCGCAACCGTTGATGGCCAAGGGACAATTCGGAGCGCGCGATTTGCACAAGCATCTGTGGAAATTGCCGATACCAGAATACGATGAAACGAACCGCTTGCATCAGAAGATAGCGATGGCCGGTCAAGCAGCCGCCAGCGGGACCGTCCAGCAATTGCAAAACCTATACAAGCAACGTGGCGATACGGTCAGCACGACCGTGGTTCGCCGCGAATTGCGCGGGTGGCTCGCCCAATCGGACGAAGGCAAGCAAGTAGAGACGTTGGTAAAGCAACTATTGGCGTAATCCGTAATTTATGGGAATGGTTGTATATAATTCCCTAAAGTCCCCTAGCCCTTATCCTGATTTTGACCGTAGAATGCCCGGCACAGCCGATGCCATCCCTATAAAGAGGACTCGGCGATAATTGGCCGGTAAGGGGCGGCGGGTTCCATTAGAAATACGGACGCCGCGTTTTCGCCGAATTCGTCGAGGGCTGCTTTTGCGGCATTGGGTAGCTCCGCCACAGCACGGCTCCAGTCGTCCAGTTGGATTTTCTTCTCACACGTAGGCGCGTTGACCCTGACAATCCTGTCTGCGCCAATCAGCAATCCGGCCTGACCAAGCGCGTTGAGAGACTGAAGCCGCATCGCACCATATATGATGTCCTTCCATGCCAACATACCGCCTAGCAACGTCTTCATTTTACCAACGGCATACTGGTCATCTCCACAGCCTAGGCTCAAAATGCGAATGCGCTCACGTGGGACTGAGAAGCAGGACAAGGCATCGACTAACGCAACCATGATTGGGTTGTTCGCCCAAACTCCGCCGTCAACGAACGTGTAGCCGCCATCTTTGAATGGCTGAAAGAACGTTGGCGCGGCTGACGTGGCCGCTGCTACCTTTATCATTGGTTCCTTGGCGTCCTTGCGAAAGTCGGGATGGTGCGGGGTCTTGAAGATATACACCTCTCCGTGCCGACCATCGAATGAAGGAATGCACAGCCGCGTCTGTGCCTCACCGAATTTTCGGTCCCCGAAGGTCTCGCGTAGGATGCACATGAGAGCCTCTCGGTCGTAGCGAAACTTGAAATACTGGTAGAGGCCCCAAAAACAGCGTTTTGCCGACCCAATAACATCGCTGCGAATAGGGGGAAATATGTCGCACCCACGCTCAATATAGAGGTCACGCAGTTCAGCGGCTGTAAGTCCCGAAGCGAGCCCAAGGGCAATGATACCCCCGGTTGAGGTTCCCGCGATGAGGTCAAAGTATTGGGCTACAGAAACTCCACCGAGATAGCGTTCCTCCAGTTCCGCTAGAAATGTGGCCGGGAAGATTCCACGAATGCCACCCCCATCAATCGCAAGAATGCGAAATTCCCGATCTTCTGGCCAAGGAAGTTGGACGCGGCGATGCTTGAGCGCACCTGATGATCGTTTCGGGGGTTCTCCCTCGTTGCTATCAAACATTGCGGCATCTACTCGCTTGTTGGATGACGACCGCCACCCATCCATTCACCTGTTGCAAGCCAGCCCTCATAGCAAGCTAGCCAATCAATCGTCCAAGGGACGATGGTATGGGCGATTGATTTCCGAGGATGCCATTCCCGAGTGGACGGGTCATAGAGACATAGAAAGGGCCGTTCAGGACAATTCCGGTTCTGGTAGTGATGTGGGATGGGCTCTTCCGGCTTTTCAATTCGTCGGCGCAAAGGCGGGTCAATCACGGTCACGTATGGAAACAGTGAGCGTTCGACACTGCCTTTTTTGCGTTCTCGGTAGAAGGCTATCTGCACCGTGTATATTTGGCTCAGGGGTTGAAGCCGTCCTTCCCATCTCACCAAGCGACCCGTCCGGTTGATCACCCGGAAATCTGGCCACCTTTGCTGCACGAGTTCGACTTGCTTCCAGATTGTGAGGCTCACTGTCCGTACCTATTAATCGCCAAAGAAGGTATGCTTTGGTGTTGATACCGCACCCGATGGAGTGGTCACGCTTGTCCCCGCCGCTGTTGTCGGAAAAACGAGACTGCCAGTACCCGGACGGTGCTGGCTTTGCCCACTAAGCATACCATCGCCCATGCGTCTGACGAAGGACTCGACCACATCTATCGTCGGTGCTTCTCCGAACAACTCCATCATAATTTTCTTTATCTCTTCAAGATCACCTCCAGAGACCAGCCTCTCGACCTTCGCAACAAGGTTTTCAAGATCGTCGATAAAGATCGCTTGGTCTCGCAACGATTCTGGCCAGCGATCAGTCAAAACATCCTGTCCGCAAACAGGGTTAGTAACGTGAATGCAGCACCCCGCATTGTGGAAACGCTGGAACTCGCGCAGCATATGCCGCGCCTGAAGTAGCAATTCCTCCGATAGCCGGTCCGTATGATTAGCGGCATCGGCCACCAGCTTCGCAATCAGGATCGACGGTGGCCGTCGCCCAGACCGCGTATCGTATTGCACATTGCGCCACCTCTTCAGAAGCTGAAGCACAATCACCGCCTTCGACTTTAGGAATGGCGGTTCCTGCGGGGGAACGGGTTCGCTCTCCGCAGCCTCCATCAACACCAGTCGCTCGTATTCGGCCGCACGTTTCTCAAAAATATCTGCAAAGTCCTGATCGAGCGGTGTATTGGCCTTGAACCATTCAGCGAAGCCGTAGGGGTTGGCGATGAGTCTATAGCTCGGCTCCTGGGGAGCTTCTGGCCGGTCGTGAAAGAGCCAACTCTCGCGTTCTGGAGTGGCCCGCCGCCGAATGACGGGCGTGACGTCAATGTGCATTTTGTCTTTGTAATCGACAGTGACACAACGAGTCCTCCGTTTTGTTTTTTTGTAGTACCGGGATCCCGGCTCGCCCCTTATCGCCTCGAACAGCATGTCCAAGGGCTCGTGCGGCAGTACGTAGTCCGGCAGATCAAGCTGTGCAACCACATCAATATCGAATTCATCCGTCCTGAGCCTTGATGCGATAGTTGCACCGATCGCCATAGACCCCTGCGAGTAAAATAACTCTACAAGCTCCTTGAGAGGGCTGCCGTCGCGCTCAATCCAATCGTTGATCGTCTGATACCTGTCAACGGCCTTATTGTAGTCTGTCCGGCTGAGTTGGACGCGGATCGCTACGTCAGCCAGTAGAATATCGGTTGTTTCTGTCAGTTGCGGTGGAATCGTCCTAGGATTCATTTAAGACTCCTTGCTTGTGCCGCTGGTCCAAGAGCTTCGTCCATTTCCGGCGGTCGTAATTTATATATTGTAGGATGATCGATATTTTTGTAAATTGCAATGACGGCAGCCATTGAGAGCCGCCATAGCGAACATAGAAATTCCGTCCCATGATTTTCTCTCTGTTTCGAGAATATTGCTGTGATAGTCATCGTCGTATTCAGTGGCATCGCATGACAAAATCCAATTCTATCTGTTTACAATATACGCAATATAAATCATATTTGTAAACTGTCAAGGAGAGAATATCACCCATGATAGGACAAAGACTCAAGCTCGCTCGTTCTGCCGCCGGCCTGTCCCTTCGCGGCTTAGAGGAACGCATTGGAAATCGCGTAACGGCGCAGGCGATCGGCAAGTATGAGCGCGACGAATCCGTGCCAAGCTCGGGCGTCCTCATTGCGCTAGCCGATGCCCTCTCAGTCTCCGTGGACTACTTGGCCGGGGACCAAGAGATGGCGCTGGAGGGCGTCGAGTTTCGCAAGAAGAATCTCACCAGCAAGCGCGAGGAGATGCAGGTCGAAGCCAAAGTCCTGCACTTGCTGGAACGCTACCTGATGATCGAGGAGTTTCTCGGCTTGCCAAGCCTCGACTGGGATAAGCCCCGCGAAGCTCCCTACCCCGTCGTCAACGATCCTTCGGAAGCTGACCGCGCTGCCTATAGTCTTCGCCGGCACTGGGGTTTGGGGCTCGACCCTATTCCCAATCTAGTCGAACTGCTGGAAGAGCGCGGCATCAAGGTGCTCTCTTGTGCCCTTGACAATATCGACGGCCTCATGGCGCGAGTGCGCCGCGCCGGCAAGAGCACAGTGCCCGTCCTAGTCGTCAATGACAGCCACTGGGGAGAGAGACAGCGTCTCACAATGGCTCATGAGTTGGGGCATATGGTCTTGGAGGTTGGCGCAAAGGTAGATAACGAGCAGGCTGCCTTCCGTTTCGCCGGGGCGTTTCTCATGCCTGCTGAGATGCTATGGGCTGCCATAGGCAAGCACCGCACGTCGATCGGATGGAGCGAACTTTTTGCCCTCAAGGAACTGTTCGGGGTAAGCGTTCAGGCGCTGACCTATCGATGCAAGGACCTCGGTATCTTCGGCCCAACCCTATTCCGGCGACTATTTAACGAATTTTCCCGTTTGGGCTGGCGCAGGCCGCCTTATAAAGAGCCTTACTCCATGCAGGGCGAGGT
>JAJEEZ010000110.1:0-7342 GCA_022820705.1 Candidatus Latescibacterota bacterium
CCCAACTCGCCGAACTCCACCGAGTACTTGTGGTGCACCCGCACAATATCCGGCCCATCGCCGACGATGGTGGTGCTGATCAGGCTCTCGCGCTGCGTTGCCCAGTCGCGGAACTCCAGCTCGATCTGGATGTCGCTGCGCGCGGCGTTGAAGTCGGCTACGGCCTGCTGCACCCATGCGCGCAGGCCCGGCACGCCCCCGAATTCCCACAACACCACCTTGGTTGGCTCGCCGGGACGCGGGCGGTCGTCGCTTCCGCAGGCGATCAGGCCGACGAAGAGCGGGATGAGCATTCTTTTTACGTACATACGAATAGCATATACAGGTCAATAATCCTCCAAAATTTCATCCACTTCTTCCGCCGCTTGGTCGAGCGCCTCCCTAGGGGACAAGGTCCCGCTCAGCGCCATATTGACCGCGTCGGCCATCAGTCGCTGGATTTGCGTCACCGCTGGGTGACCCGGCCAAGCCAGACCGTTTTGTCCAGCCGCAGCTAGCACCTCGCCGTTGATGAAGTTCGACTCGATCCCCGGTGCGTAGGCGATCTTCTGCGTGGGGAAACCCAGCATCTCGGCGTTGGGGATGTGCCACTGCGGGTCGTCGAGCCACAGGGCCTTAATCACTGTCCAGGCCTCCTCCGGCGCTCGGGTATAGCCGGTGATCGCCACCATGACCAAGTCCAGCAAGGTGCGCGGTGGATGCGGCCCGAGGGGCTGGGCTGGTCCGGGCAACCGGATCAACTGCAACTTCTCCACTAGGAAGTCGTAGTTATTGGCCACAATGTGCTGCCACCACGGCCCCTCAATCGACAACAGCGCTTTTTCCGTACACCACGTTGCCGCGTTCTCGTCAAAGGCATAGGCAGCACACGCCGGCGGCATAAAGCCCTGTTCCTTCATCGCCACGAGGAACTCCAGCGCCGAGATGCCGGCCGAGCCGTTAAAAGCGGCTCGCGTCCAGTCCTCGTTGAACACTCTTCCTCCCGCCTTGTAGAGCAGCGGCAAAAAGCGGTAGGCCGTGTCTTGGTTCAGCCCCGCTGGCATGGTGAAGGCGAAAAGTCCCCGCTCCTTGAGCACCGGCCCCAGCGCCAGCATATCCTCCCAAGTTTGGGGCACTTCCAACTCGTGCTCGGCCAATAGCGCTTTGTTCACTGCCATGATAAAAGGCAAAATCTGGATGGGCAGCCCAAAGTGTTGGCCCCCGTACGCGACGTGCTCCCACAGATTGTCGAGAATCCGCGCTTTGACTTGGGGAAAATCCGCAAACCGCTCCAGCGCGTATAGCCCGCCCAACTCGCCAAACTCCACTGAGTACTTGTGGTGGACGCGAATGATGTCCGGCCCCTCGCCGGCAATCGTCGAGGTAATCAGGCTCTCGCGCTGCGTAGCCCAATCCCGATTCTCGTAATCGACGCGGATGTTGTCTTGTGCAGCATTGAATCGGTTTACGGCCTGCCGCAACCACCGGTCTTGCTCCTCCACTCCGCCGAACATCCACATCGCAATCTGCACCGGCTCGCCGGGCACTCTTTCTCGGTCGGTCGCGCAGCCGCTAGCAAGCAGCGCCGCCCACGCGCAAAAACTCCACATCGCCATCGTGTGTTTCACGGCGGTTTATAGTAGCCAAAGCGCCAATGGCCCACAACACGGGCCGCGCCCGCTGGACACGTCTGGTCGTATTCCTTACTAATGAGAGCCAACACTCACATCCCAAATAGGCTTATGCAAAACATCCTCATCACGGGTGCCACGGGTTTGATCGGCACGGCCGCTGTCGCCAGCCTGCGCAGACACTACAATCTGCGCGCCCTCAACCGCCGCCCACTCCCAAACATCGACTGCCACCAGGCCGATATTGCCGATCTCGATGCCATCCGGCCGGCCTTTGCGGGGATCGACGCGGTCGTCCATCTCGCCGCCCAGATTGAAAACGATATAGCGGCAATCTTCCGCGCCAACTTGCAGGGCACTGGGAATGTTTTTGCCGCAGCTCAAGAGGCCGGGGTGCGGCGCGTCCTCTTCGCTAGCAGTGGGTCGGTCATGGGTGGCTACGCCGCGCTCTCGCCATACAAGGAGCTTTTGGCCGGCGAGTACGACCAAGTGCCCGCCGAGTGGCCGATGCTGACGGCGCAATCGCCCCTGCGGCCAACGGGCCTGTATGCAGCCAGCAAGGTCTGGGGCGAAGAGTTGGGCCGCGAGTACGCCTCGGCCCACGGCATGTCCGTCCTCTGCCTGCGCTTTGGCCGCGTCAACCCGGAAAACCGCCCGACCCATTCCCGCGAGTTCTGCGTCTGGTGCAGCCAGCGCGACGCCGTGCAGATGATCGAAAAGTGCCTTGCCGCTCCCTTCGACTTGTCTTTCGACACCTTCTTCGTCAACTCGGACAACAAATGGGGCTACCGCGACTTAGAACACGCTCGCCAGACGGTGGGCTTTGTGCCCGCGGACCGAGCCGAAGACTATCGCTGAGGAGAAAATTTATGCTGCCTTTTGCTATGTGCGCGATTTTGCTCGTGGCTTCTGCCGCATACGCGGACATGAACATCAACGCTCCCTTATTGGAGACGGCTCCGACCATTGACGGCGACCTTGCCGAGTGGAAGGACCGCGCCCACAACGATGGCATCTGGGACATGCGCCGCATCAGCGAGGCTGGCTTCTACCGCCTCGATCGCGGCGTGCGCAACCGCCTCACCGACCACGGTGACGAGCCACACCTCGAAGACGACTTGCGCGCCCGCTACTACATTGCTTGGGACGCGCAAAACTTTTACTTCGGGGCCGAAGTCTGGGACAATGTCAACGATCTCGACGACCCCGATCCGGCGGACAAGCGCTGGTATTTCAAGGATGCGATTTGCTGGTTTATGGAAGGCCCGCGCGACCGGGCCAACGAGCGCTTCGGCCAAGGCGACAACGCCTTCTGCTTTGTGGCCGACCCGCAGCGCACGCCGCAAAACGCTTGGTGGCGGCACGGCGTATCCGGCCAGAGCTACATTGAAGAGCCGATCCCCGAGGCCGCTTGCGACTATGTGGTGCGCATGGATCCTTGGGGCCGGAGCGCGGCTGATTTTATTTTGGAGGCCCGCGTGGATATGCACGCGACGTTTGCTCACAGCGATCCCCGCTGGCAGCCGCCGCAAGTGGGCGACGAATACAGCATGGAAATCGTCCACACCGACCCGGACGGCGGCGCATACGGCGGGCACTTCATGATTTACGGCAATGGCGACGACGATAACACGTGGGGGCGGATGATCTTGGTTGGGCCCCGGATGCCGATTGGGCGGCTCGCCGAGTAGGAGAAAGAAAATGCACCGTAGCGCAGTACTTCTGTCCTTGGTAACTGCGACCCTCATCGCCCTCGTCGGCTGCAGGTCCAATCCGGTCTCCACGGGCGGGCGAGCGCCTGCATTCACCTTACCGGCGGCGGATGGGACTTCGGTTTCCCTATCTGACTTACTCGACAACCGCGCGGCGGCGGTACTGCTGTTCTACAGAGGATTCTTCTGAGGTTCCTGTCGGAGCCAACTAGGTGAGTTGGCAGATGTATATCCCGAGTTTCTAGAGCGCAATGTGTCGCTTGCGGCGATCAGCACGGATGACATCGCCGATGCACTGAAAATGGTGGAGCTCACCGGCGCTGAATTCGCCATCCTGTCAGATAAGGACGCCGAGGTCGCCAAGGACTACGGAGTTTACAACCTGCTGAGTGACGGCGTCGCGACGCCGTCCGCCGTCATCGTCTTGCCTGGGGGCGACATCGAATGGAAATACGTAGGGGAAAGTATTTCCGACCGGCCGACGCCTGATGCAATTTTGGCTCAAGTCGATCGGTTGATACAGTGAGTCGCCCTCATTCAACGGCTTGCTGAGCAGGAGACTTTGATTATCCCGGCGTGGGCGCATCCGCACCTTTCGTCTGTAAGTCCTCGAATATGGCCCGCGCGAGGATGGGCAGGGCCAAACTCCGAAACGTTTCGTCCGACAGATAGCGCTCCGCGATCTGGTCGTTCTCGCTCATGCGCTCGATCATTAATTCGTCGAGGCGGCTCTTGATTCCCAACTCGAACCGGTCACGCGGATTAGCGCGCGCCGTCTCCACTACGGTTTCGTCGTTGCAGGCTTTTTCCTTGATCTGCTGAAAAAAGAGCCGATCCACTTCATTGAACTGCGTCCCGAAGCGTTCGTTCAGCACCTCGATGATCTCCGAGAGGGGAGCCTTGGGGTCCTGCGCCCGGCCAGTACCGACCTCGGTCGGGGGCCTGACGTGCTGAGGCTCGCCTTCTGACACATTTATCGGCCCCGAGGAAACACGCTCCAGCCGGTAGTACTGGAGAGCGACTTCGCTACCTAGCTTGATGACCTCGTCGTCGCGGTCGAGAGGCAAGTGTGGTAATAGAAAGTGCCCGTAGCTGTAGAGCATTTCTTGTTCAGGATCGCCGTAGGGAACGATCTGGCTCAAGTAAGCGTATAGCCCTACATACCCGGAGAGTTTGTCACGGAACTGCTCGCGGGCTTCGTCTTGCTCGATTGCGGCGAAGCGAGTTACGGCTGGCTGGAGGCACTTTTGCATGTCGGCGTGATCGCTAGGCCTTTGGTCTTCGGGGGCTTTGTAGAACACCCCGGTGAACTCCTCGACCTCACTCCAGTAATAAACCTGCGCTTGGTCGAGTTCGTGTTTTAGGGCCTCTAGCCTTGAAGGGTCGGACGCCTCTACTATTTCGGTCTTGTCGTAATACGGCTTGAAGGCATTCAAGATGTCTTCGGTATTGTTGACGAAATCGAGCACGAACGGAGCGTCCTTACCCGGAGCCGTGCGGTTGAGCCGCGAGAGTGTCTGCACGGCCTGGACTCCATCGAGCCGCTTGTCCACGTACATCGCGCACAGGCGTGGCTGATCAAAGCCCGTCTGGTACTTGTTCGCAACCAGCAGTACTTGGTAGTCGGGGGAGTCGAAGCGGTCGGGCAGCGCCGCTTCGCTGATGGGCTTGCCGGTGACGACATCCACGTTCATGCCCGGCTCTGTGTATTCAAGGCCGGTGTCGGGGTCGCGCACGGTGCCGCTGAAGGCGACGAGCGGACGGATGTCCGCATAGCCCTTTTCCTCTATGTATCGCTCGAAGGAGAGTTTGTAGCGCACGGCGTGTAGCCGCGATGCCGTGACTACCATGGCTTTGGCACGGCTACCGAGCCGGTGCTGCACCTTGTTGCGGAAGTGCTCGACGATTACTTCGGTCTTCTGCTCGATGTTGTGAGGGTGGAAGCTTGCGAATTTCGCTAGGGCGCGGGCCGCCTTCTTCTTCGGCAGATTCGGGTCGTCCTCTGCGTTTTTGAGCAGCCGGTAATAAACATTGTAGGTCGTGTAGTTCGCGAGTACATCGAGGATGAAGCCCTCCTCAATGGCTTGCCGCATGCTGTACAGGTGGAACGCCTCGGGTACGCCTCGAACACCAGGGCGGCCAAATAGCTCTAGCGTCTTGCCCTTGGGAGTAGCCGTAAAGGCGAAAAATGACAGGTTCGGCTGCCGTCCCCTCGAAGCCATCACTTGATTTAGGCGGTCTTCCCAGTCTTGTTCTCCTTCGGCATCCGTGCCTGCACCCAGAATCTCCTTGAGTTCCCGCGCGGTCTCGCCGGTCTGGCTGGAGTGCGCCTCATCTACAATCACCGCATACTGACGCTTGCCGATTTCCGCTTCCCAAGCCTTGGCCTGCGCTCGCTCCTCGGCGGTGGCGGTCTCCTGCGACTCGGCCCCAGCGGTGCGCAGCAACCCGCGCAACACGAACGGGAATTTCTGGAGCGTGGTGACGACGATCTTGGTGCCGTCGATTAGGGCGTTGGCGAGTTGGTGGCTGTCTTGGTCAATCGCCTTGACTACGCCTTGGGCGTGTTCAATCTGGTAGATCGCGTCTTGGAGTTGTTGGTCTAACACACGGCGATCAGTGATGACGACGATGCAGTCAAAGACTTTGTGGTCCTCATCGTCATGCAAGCTGGCGAGGCGGTGTGAAAGCCAAGAGATGCTGTTGGTCTTGCCGCTGCCCGCCGAATGCTGCACCAAATAATTCTGGCCTGCCCCATCTGCCCGCGCTGCGGCGACTAGCTGCCGTACGGAATCGAGTTGATGGTAGCGAGGGAAAATCATGGTCTCGTGGACGATGCGTCGAGCACTGCCTTGGTCGTCTTCGCTCTTTTCCTCTTTCTTCTCGACGAACATGAAATGGCCGAGGATGTCGAGGAAGCTGTCGCGTTCCAGCACTTCTTGCCAGAAATAGCCGGTGCGGTAGCCCGAGGCGTGCTGCGGGTTGCCAGCACCGCATTGCACTTGGCCTGGGTGGCTGCCTCGGTTGAAGGGGAGGAAGCGCGTGTCTTCACCGTTGAGGCGCGTGATCATGTGTACTTCGTCTGGATCGGCGGCGAAATGCACCAGCGCCCGCGTTTTGAAGCGGAACAGCGGTGCGCGTGGGTCGCGGTCCTCTTGGTATTGCCGTACGGCTTGCCGCCAGCTTTGGCCAGTGCTGGGATTTTTTAGCTCGCAAGTCGCCACGGGCAGTCCGTTTAGAGCGAACAACAGATCTACTGTGTCGCGCTTATTGGGATGGCAGGGAACTTGCCGCGTGACTGTCAGCTTGTTTTGCGCGTACAATGCCAGCACTTCGTCGTTGAGGGCGTGGGCGGGCTTGAAGTACGCTAGCCGGAAGGTCTTGCCGTAGAACTTGAAGCCGTGGCGCAGGATGTGCAGCGTGCCTTTGATGTCGAGTTCTTTGACTAGCGCGTCGATCAGTAGGTCTTCAAGTCCAGCACCGTGCAGGGCACGCATCTGTTCCCACAGCGTCGGCTGCGTCTCGGCGAGGAAAGCGCAGACTTGCGCCGGGAAAAGGGCACGCTCGACATCCCACTCGGCGGTGGTGCCGCAATGCCAGCCGCATAGCCCGAGGAGCATCGCCTCGACTTGGGCTTCAAAGGCTTGTTCGTTGGTTTGGGAGCTCATGGAAGGTTTGGTTTACGCTTCAAGTTAAACGAGTTCGTTGTGTATTGAGCACAAAACCAGAGCGATCGTCATCAATGACGATAAATTCTGCTTCTTCCAAGTTTTCAATAGTATCGCGTGCTTGGCGGACATGGTCGGTGAGTTCATCTGCGTCTTGAATAGCACCGCGTTCGTGCCAAAGGGCTAAGAATATCTCTGATTCCGTCATGGCCTTGCGGGATGCGAACTTTTCACATCGCCACATAATACTAAGGCACCTCCGCGACAGGGAATCCAAACCGCTGAGGTCTCCGAATAGTGCTTCCAGTTCCGTCTGGTAATCCGTTTGCATCAGGACGCGGTCGGCGACGAA
>JAJEEZ010000053.1:0-2891 GCA_022820705.1 Candidatus Latescibacterota bacterium
GTGCTTGCAACCTACCCAGCAATCGGTTATATACCTGTTCGCTGCTGCTCATAAGGCCCTCCTTTGATCTTAGGCGGTTAAAAGAGAGCCATAAACTATGGGCAGCAGCCCTATTTTCAAAAGTGTAAGGGAATCAGAGGAGCAGTAACTTTAGAGATTTTCCGGCTGGGGATAGACCCCGTAAGGCAACGGCTGATTCCCGTTGACGGGCTACTGTTGGTCAATAAGGAACCATTGTGATTGACTGGGAAGCTGTGTGCACCGAAGTAACCGGATATTTGCAAGCCCTCATCCGCATCGACACCACCACTCCCCCGGGCAACGAAAGCAAAGCCGCTCGCTATCTAGAAGGAATATTGCGGCAGAAGGGCTTTGATCCCCTCTTCGTCGAGTCCGCGCCCGAGCGAGGCAACGTCCTCGCACGGCTGACCGGCGGAGACGAACCACCGCTCATGCTCTTGGGACATACCGACGTGGTAGCCGCCGAGCCGGAGCACTGGACCCACCCGCCCTTTTCGGGCGTGCTGGCCGACGGCTGCGTGTGGGGACGGGGCGCACTAGATATGAAAAACATGGTCGCAACGAATTTGATGGTATTGCTCTTGTTGCAACGGGAAGGCGTTCAACTCAACCGCGACATCGTCTTCGCCGCTACCGCCGACGAGGAAGCTGGCAAAGGCAACCACGGGCCGGGGTGGATCATCGACAATCGACCCGAGCTGTGGGACGCGCCCTTGATCATCACCGAGGGCGGCGGCAGCGACTTCGCAGTCGGCGAGCAGCGATTTTACACCTGCCAGACCGGGCAAAAGGGACTGTGCCGGCTGCGCCTAATCGCCCGAGGAAAGCCAGGACACGGCTCCATGCCGCACGGCGACAGCGCCATCGTCAAGCTGTCCAAAGCCCTAGCCGGCTTGGAAGGAGCCGTATTCCCCGCGCACATATCCGCAAGCGTGCGCCGCTTTGTCGAGGGAATTGCCAGCCGCCGTCCAGCCCCCGAGGCCGCCCTGTGGCAACAAGTGCTCGATCCGGCGACCGCGGATGCTGCACTGCGCGACCTACCCATCGGCAGCACCTTGCGCCGCGAGTTGGGCGCAGTGCTGCACAACACGGCCTCGGCGACCATGGTGCAGGCCGGTTCCAAGATCAACGTGATTCCAGGAGAAGCGACCGCTTGGATTGATGGGCGCTTAGTGCCCGGTCAGACGGCCGAGAGTTTCACGGCCGAGCTACGCACATTCGTCGGCGATGAGGTCGCCATCGAGATCGATCAGTACACACCGCCGTTGGAGGCGTCGTCCGATACCCCGCTCTTTCAGGCGATCGTCGAGGTGATGCAGGAACGCGAGCCAGACGCGCCGGTGCTCCCCTATCTGATGCCAGCCGGCACCGACGCCAAGCACATTGTGCCGCGCCGCCCGGAAACCCAGATCTACGGCTTTATGCCCTATCGGCAGCAGCCGGGCGAGGAGGAAATGACCCTGATCCACGGCCACGACGAGCGCACCCCCGTGAAAGAACTACTCTTTGCAACGCAGGTGCTCTACGAAATCGTCTGCCGCTTTGGGGGCCTCAATACGCCCCCTTAATCCGCCCAAACCATCCGCGCAACGGATCGCCCAATTCCTCCATATAGCGGCCCATCCGCCCCAGCAGGTCTTGGCGCACGGCCTCGTACGCCGGATCGCCATACACATTGTCGAGCTGATAGGGATCGCGTTGCAAATCGTACAGCTCGCCCGGATCGCCCGAATTAAAAGTGAACTGATGGGTGCGGGTGCGGACCATGCGCTGGTTGGCGACCGTAAAATGGCGGTCGAACACGCAGTAAACCTCCTCGCGGCCATTGGCAAACGGGCGTCCCTCCATCGCCGGGAGGAAAGACTGCCCGTCGAGGTTGGCGGGAACGTCAAGACCAGCAGCGTCGAGCGACGAAAGCATGATCTCGTGCAAATAGACGAACTCATCGCAGGCCGTGCCGGGAGCCTCGCAATCGGGATGGGCGATGACGAGCGGAATGCGGTAGATCTCGTCGTACATGAACTCGCCCTTCTCGATCAGCTTGTGCGCGCCGAGGCAGTCGCCGTGATCGGCAGTATAGACGATGATGGTGTTGTCGAGGACGCCCAGTTGTTCCAAGTGAGCCACCACCCGACCCACCATGTCGTCAATCAGCGTGCAATGTCCAAAGTAGCGAGCGGCAATTTCCTGAAACCCTTCCCAGCCATAGTCGCCCAAGCCCCACAGCTTTTCGATTAATTGCTGACGGTAGGGCTTTTTCTCAAAGGTCTCAGCGTAGCCGGGATGTTCGGGAATAGCCTTTGGATCGTACATGGAAAAGTACGGCTCCGGAACCAGTGAGGGGCTGTGAGGCCCCCAAAAGTTGGCCCACAAGAAGAATGGCTCCTCATCACTGGTTACTTCGTCGAGGACGCGAATGGCTTCCTCGGCGACGAAATACTCAATGCACGATTCGACCGGGCCCTCGTGCAATGCGAACATCTCCTGCGCCTGATTCGAGGGATTGGTGCCGACAAAGCGGTGCGACACCGTCGGCGGCGGGTCAAAGCCGCGCTCTTTGAGATAATCGGCATAGGGATTGTGTCCGCGTGGTTTAGCACCGAACTGCAAACCGGGTAGCAGGTCGGACCCTGGAAATGCGTAACCCATAAAATCCTGCCCCGCGAATCCGTAGCCCGTCGGGCCGGTCTGCTCATCCACGTGCCACTTGCCAGCGTACCCGCAGCGATAGCCGGCCTCGTCCAGATAATGATTTACCCCGCGCACGCCCTCGCGCAAACACAGGCCATTGGCCGTAACTCCGTGCTTGTGCGGATAGAGACCCGTGTAAAAGGAAGCGCGGGCCGGCGAGCAGATTGCAGTCGGTTTAA
>JAJEEZ010000508.1:0-3042 GCA_022820705.1 Candidatus Latescibacterota bacterium
GGAGTTGCTGCAGGCGAGCCTAGAGGAGGGTGCCTTTGGCTTTTCCACGGGTCTGGAGTACGGGCCGGAGCGGGCCTGCTCCGAGGAGGAGATCGCCGAGTTGTGCGGCGTGGTGGCCGAGTGCGGGGGCTTGTACGCCACCCATACGCGCAATCGGGCGGGCGAGGACCAGGAAGCCATTGCCGAGGCCATCCGCACGGCTCAAACCGCGGGCGTGGCCCTACAGATTTCCCACATCTCAGTGGTGGCGCGGCTGGCCGCAGACGGCGTCCGCGCCGTGGACGGAGCCTTGGAGCAGGTGGACCGTGCGCGGCGAGCCGGGCTAGACGTGGACTTCGATATGCACACGCGGTTGTTCGGCACGACCAATCTGAGCGCGGCACTGCCGCCCGAGGTGCTGGAGGGCGACCAAGCCACAGTAGCGGCGCGGCTGCGCGACCCCGAGGTGCGGCGGCGAGTAGGTGCGTACCACAGTATTGTCGCGGGGCTGGCCCAGGGCGATTGGCAGCGGATTCTCCTGTCGCAGTACAGACCCCGTCCCGAGCTGGCCGGACAGAGTCTGGCCGATATTGGCCGAGATATGGGACTGGAGCCCATCGACCTTATCTGCGAGTTGTTGCTGGCAGCGCAGGACCGGGTCCACGAGCCGATGATCCTCGCCTTTTGCTACCGTGAAGACGAGGCGCGCCGGGTGTTCGCCCACCCGCGCTGCATGGTCGGCTCAGACGCCACGGCCCTGTGCCCCGACGGTCCGCTACAGGAGGCTGTCTTCCACGGGGCCTATACTTGGGCGGGCTGGTTTTTCCGACATTTTGTGCGCGATACGGGTCTTTTGTCCCCAGAGGCAGCCGTCCACCGTCTCACCGGGCTGCCGGCCGGCCGCTTGGGGCTGAAAGACCGGGGGACGATCCGCCTAGGCGCTTGGGCCGACCTAGCCGTGTTCGACGGCCAGATCTTCCGCGAACGGGGCACAATCGCCGCGCCCAATCTCACTGCCCAAGGCATGGTCCACGTGCTGGTCAACGGCGTACCCACACTCGAAGACGGGGCGTGGACCGGGACGCGGGGCGGACAGGTGCTACGCCGGGGATAGTACAGCCTACGCGTTACTCCGTCCCCTCCCTTAATATCTCCAAATACCGCTCTCCATATCCTTCATAATCCAATCCTTCACTAAACGCCTCTCCCGTCTCGCTGCCATCCAACCGAGTCACTTCCCCCTCTGCAACCGGCTCAATCTGCGTATCCTCGTGCCACTCATTCCACGAAGTAACCATCAGCATTCGCCCCGTTGATTCATCCGTGTACTCTACAGCCTGCGCCAGCATCGCCCGAAATAGCGATCCAAATTCGGCCTCCTCACTCAACTTCCGCGAGACCGCCGCATGTCCATCGCGCACACCTTTGTCGTTAAATCCCGGCGTCGTAGCAGGTATAAACGCGGCCCCTTCAGCATGAGCCATTTCTCGCCAACCCGCCTGCGCTGCATAATACCGATCCACTGCCGCCTGTCCTGCATAACCCTTCGCTCCCATACTTCCGTACACGTCGTAATTCGTCACAGCATCCAGTAGCCCAATAGCCTCAGGAGACGTCGGCGGTTGTCCAAAAACCTCATCGCCGACGAGATATATATCGTGTCCTGCCTCTCTAGCCGTTGCGCGCATCGCCTCCACCACCTCGGCCAGCGTCCCATTGCGCGAGAGTACCCGCGTCAAATAGACAAAGAGTACCGGACGTCCATCGATCCGCAAATAATTGGGATGGTCGAAATAGCGTTCGGTAATATGGGCAATGTCCGGTGCGACATTGTCGAACGCTGAAAACTCCCTTGTGCGCCCTGTCGTCTCATAAAACAGCGCAATCTGCATATCGCCTAATTCATCGTGCGACAGAATGTGCTGCAGCAAAGTCCGATCTTCGCGCGAATCGGGGCCCCACCAACTCGCCACCCACAGCGAGATATTGGCCTGTCGGCTCCACTTGAGATGCTGAGCGATCACCGCGGGATTGCGATCGTCGTACTCGCCCAGCATCGGCAACTGCGGCGGTATCAACTCTTTGCGCATATAGCGGCCACCGTGAAAATCGCCGCTGTACCAAGGGTAGTAATAGACGCCTACGGTATAAGATGAATCTATTTGGTCTTTATCTGGACCACTCATAGGATCTTCGCCGTTACATGCGCTGGGAAACACGAGGAAGACGCTGCATAAAACAACCAGAAGAAATGGCCTATTAAAAAACATGGGTACGCTCAATCCATTTGTCCCGATACAAGAGAGTCAGCTTCTCCATCAAGGTTGGCTGCTCCTACTCTGTTAGAGGTGTAGATTTTCTTTCATTCACGTCAGATATCGCTTTAATCTCGCGAATAATATCCTCTTGATGGTGCTCCAATAATGCTTTCTGCTCAGGCCATAAAAAGTCGGGCAGCCGATCAATCGGGAACCATTTCATCTCATGGTGATAGACTGTATCGGTTGGTGTAGCTTCAATCTGTTCGGTGTGAAACAAGTAGAGATGGATCACGGCCCAAAAGTCTTTGTCATAGGTTAAGCGTTCGACGACTTCGAGTTTGTTGACGAGGGTCAAGTCCGTCAGGCCCGTTTCCTCTTTTATTTCACGGTATGCGGCTTTTAGCAGGTCTTCACCCGCTTCGACACCGCCTTTGGGTAAGACATACTCTTCCATATCGCCCTCACGTGTCAGAGCAACGAAGATTTGCTCGTCGTGAAGTCGAACGACTACACCGCCACTGGCTACGCGCTCCGGGACATCGGTTGGCCGTTGATACCAAGATGCATCTATTTCTGTCATGTTATTCCAAATGGGTCGCGTGGGCTAGTTCCCGCAGCACATCGACCGCCATAAGCACGTCTTCCCTTCTACACTCGAACTGCCCAACCTGGAAGCGGATGACGAACTGGCCCTCGTGGATTGTCTGCGTCAGGTAGATCCGGCCGTCGTCGTTGACTGCGCGGAGCAGGCGCTCGGTGGCGTCGTTGGCATTCTCGCCGTCGGGGGCATACTGGAACGTGA
>JAJEEZ010000570.1:0-20216 GCA_022820705.1 Candidatus Latescibacterota bacterium
GGTCGGCACCCTCGTAAATCGTATGCACCAAGCGTCCGCTCAGGTCGAAGACTTGTATCTGCACCTTGGCTGCGCGCGTTACGGCCACTATGTCATAGCGCAGCGCTAGCTGATCGTTGATCCCATCCCCGTTGGGCGTGAAGGGGTTGGGCTCCAAGGCGAAAGACCCGACTAGGCTGCCCTCGGTAATGCCCGGACTCAGCACCGTGATGCCCGAAGCCGTTGGCAAGTCTCCCTCGCCCAACAAGGCGGCATTCCCCGGTGTGATCCGCTGGATGCTACCGGGCTGAGAGGAGAGAATGGCTTGGCCGCGGAACAGAGTACTATAGAGCAGTACCTGCCCGCGGAAGTGAATTTTCAAAAGGCGTTCGCTCCCACCTTCCGCTGGCTCAATCCGGGGAAAGTGGACGATGAAGTTGCGGTCGGTTATGGCTTGGATGGCAAAGGTATCCCCCGCTGCTGAGGCTGTCGAGTAAGGCAACTCTTGTATTTGGCCTTCCTCAGTCCGCACCATCGGCACGCCTCGCTGGTCGAGGATCACATCGGCGTTTAATACTTGCTCTGCAATGGTATCCGAACCATCCACAATCTCGATCCGGTCAATCCCCAAAACCCTCGTAGGTGTCCGAATTTCAAAGGTGTCGAATCCCTTGACTCCCTCGATGTTCATCAGTGCCCGCACAGCATAAGTGAAATTCACCGATTCGGAGACCTCCACTTCGCGCGGATAGATCTCGGCGATCAGATCATCTGCGATGGGAGGTCGCAGATACTCGATTGACAATTGCTCGACGAGCTTGGTCGCGTCGATATCGTCGTTGAGAAAGTCAATCGAAAATTGAATATAGCGCCGCGGTCCAGGCGAGATAATCGGGGTCCCACCTTCTCGGTCCCCGCGCAAGTAGGGTGCCGACCAAGGGCTCCAGTTTTCTAAATCTTCCCCAATCTCTCCCTTGTCCCATACCCGAGGCGGCGAGGCCTCTAAGTCGGGCGCTAGGCTCAAGTATTCGTCGCGGCCTAGCTGTGCTTCTAGATCTATCAGCGAGGTGGATCGTTCGTCTTCGCCGATTCGCTGCACGTCTCTGCGGTAGTAGAGCAATGGGTCGGGATCGTTCCCCGTGCGGGTGCGGACTAGGATCTGCGATGGCTCGCCGACCGTTGGTTTGGCGGCCACCCGCTTGCCAGCCGTCTGGCCGGGGTAGCGAATGATGTCCCCGGTGGTATTATCGCGGCAGGCCGTCTGAAAGCACATCCACACCGTGGTATAACCCTGGCCGGGAAGGTAGAGCGAAGCGGTATCGCACTCGCCCCAGTCGTCGGGTACATCCGCGGCGGTGGAAAAGGTGTCGCGTTGAGTCGTACAGTCTTGATTTAACGCCTCGTCGAGACCAGCGACGGTGCCACTGCGGAGGTCGATAAGGCGCGCTTGCCAGCTAATGTTGCCCCATGTGGCCGGCCCCCCCAGATCGTACACGTGGGAGACGTAGCGGCTACTGCCGATAAAACCTTGTCCATATACTTCTAATTCGTCGATCTCATAGGGGAAAGACGAAGTGGATTTGATGCGCACGAAACGCACTGGACGGGCCGGCTGCACTTGCACATCTACTACTTGGTCTTCGTTTCCGGTACTGCGCAGCAAAATTTTGAAATCCTCGAGCTGCGGAACCAGCCGACCCGTGCCGTCTAGGACCAAGTCTTGGCCATCGTGGAGCAGCAGTTCAAACTGGCGAATAAAATCGTTTTGGAAGGGATACTGAGGCGCACTCTGCACGGTGTTGCGCGGGTAAAAGCGGATGCGATTGACCCCGATCGGACTGCCCAAATCCAGTACGATAAAGGTCCCTAATGCGCCAAAAATCCCCTTGCGCGAGAAGGCATCTTCAGCCCCTTCAGGCGCGATCAGTTCCAGCAAGGTCGCCTCCAAGTCGGCTGCTGCCACATCCTTAATCGCTGGTGCGGTGATCCGCCCACCCCACCCCAGTGCCCGCTGAGCCACGTTCTCTCCCCGGGCCACGTGGTCCGGGCTTAGTCCCACTGGTAGGACCACCGGGTCGGCACCTTCAGGCAGCTTCAGCCCTTGCTGGATCGCGCGCCGGGCGACCAGCTTGCCCCCTCCCACCTGTAACCTGCCCGGCCTACTCGTCTGGTCGCCAGTAGTCAGGTTGCGACAGATCGT
This sequence comes from Candidatus Latescibacterota bacterium, assembly GCA_022820705.1. Classification (GTDB taxonomy): domain Bacteria; phylum Latescibacterota; class UBA2968; order UBA8231; family UBA8231. The sequence goes on from JAJEEZ010000570.1 coordinate 2,180, forward strand.
CTGGTAACAATCGGCCCGTATGCCGTTTTGGAAAATCGTCTCGCAATCACCCCAATCGTCGGTGATATCAGTGGTCGAATCAAAGCGCCGGCTCTCTTCGCGGCACTCCAGATTGGGGTCGTCGGCCTCCGTCTCTCCTGCTTCTTGGCGGACCACCTGTGTCGAACGAATTGCGTCAACCGCTGCTTCCACTGTGTTCATTGCCTCATCCAGCGTCACCGCTGGAGCAAAATCCACCAAAATCACCGACAAAAAGCCCTGCGTCGCCGTTCCGATCTGTGTCACTCCCTCCAATGGCTCGATCTGGTCGAGCAACAACTGCTCAACTAAGGCCAGTTGTCCCGCTAGTAACTCGGGCTCGACATCGACCACAGTCTTGACCAATACGCGCGTCGTTACAACCTGTAGGTTGCTCAAGTCAATCAGATTGCCCGGCACATTGCCGACCTCAGTAAATTGCCGGTTTACCTTGTATTCAGGTAGAATCGAAACCAGATCGTCGCGAGTAGTATCGCCCGTCCAAGAGACGTTCCCGCCGATGCCGACCCGCAGGGTATCTAAAGCCGCCGTCGGCAGGATATATAGCGTAGTTGCTAACGCTGCGAGCAGAATCGAACGAAGATAGGAGGCCAAGTTCATGTAGTGTTCACCCGGTTTGCATAGCGCACATGGGCTAAGGTACTCTGGTAATGTAAGAAAAATCAGACGGCACATTTATATAATTTTGTTCTCGCTGCGAATCTGCTTGGCTCGACCAGTTCCCTCAAATCGTTGGAGACCGCATCCTCGTGTGCCCACTGACCTAATTTATTGACAGTCCCCTAGGAGGGGGATATTCTATCCCATTCAGCAGATGTGGCTAACGGCCCGTCTTTTATGGAGAGAATTTGAGCACGACTTCATCCACTCCACAGCGGCCCGGTCTCCGCGCCCTCCTCGTCGGCGCAGCCGGTGCTTGGGCCATTGGGGCCGGCGTTCCTTATTGCAACATGGTGCTCCACGGCTCTCGGATCGCCTCGTACTTCAACACCCCCGCCGCCATCATTCTCTTCTTCTTTTTGGTCTTTGTCGGCAACACCTTGCTGGGCTTTATGCGTCGCTCGTGGATGCTGAGTCGGGCCGAGTTGGCGCTCATCTACATTATGTGGATCGTCGCCACCTCAATCCCCGAATGGGGGCTTACCGCCTTTCTCCTGCCCGATATCACCAGCGTCATCTACTACGCCACGCCCGAGAACAACTGGGCCGAACTCCTCCATCCACTCATTCCCGATTGGATCATCCCCCACCACGACTTCGACCAGATCAAAAATTTCTACGAAGGCGCGCCGCAGGGTCAGGGCATCCCTTGGGCGCTGTGGTTGTCCCCACTGGCGTTGTGGGTGCCTTTCGTGCTGGCACTCTACGTGGCGATGATTTCCATGGTGGTTGTCTTGCGCAAACAGTGGATCGAAAACGAGCGCCTAATTTTCCCACTGGTCCAGCTCCCCATCGCCATGCTCCAAGAAGAAGATCAGCGCCCCGGAGTACTCAACGCCTTTTTCAAAAATCCGCTGATGTGGATCGGCTTTGCCATACCCGCCCTCATCCAGAGCGTCAATGGCCTCAATCACTATTTTCCCTACTTCCCCCGCGTCGGTCTCGATACCTCAGTCCCGCTTTTCCGCGACAGTATCCAGATTCCGCTCCGGCTCAGCTTCCAGATGCTGGGCTTTTCCTACTTCGTCAACCGCGACATAGCCTTTGGGCTGTGCTTCTTCTATCTGCTCAACACCGTCCAGCAGGGCATCTTCAACGTACTCGGCGTCCAGAAGATCGATCCGGTGCTCGGAGCCTATAGCACCTATACGGGTTCGATCGTCGTCCACCAGGGATTCGGGGCTATCATCGCGCTGGTCCTCTTCGGCCTGTGGAACGCCCGCGACCACCTGCGCGCGGTCTGGCGCAAAGCGATCTCCGGTGCCCCCGACATCGACGACTCCGGCGAAATTCTCTCCTACCGGACCGCACTCTTGCTGCTGGCGGGCAGTCTGACCTTTATGGGCGCGTGGCTCTGGCAGTCAGGGCTGCCCGCTTGGGTTACCCCCATCTATCTCTTTTTTGCCTTTGTGCTCTTCTTAGGCATCACCCGCGTCGTCGCCGAAGGAGGCTTGGCCTTTATCTTCGCGCCGATGATCGCCTCGGATTTTGTCGCCGCTGGCTTTGGCACCCGCACCATCGGCTCTTCCGGCGTCATGGCCTTGGCCTTTACCTACATATGGGCCAGCGACATTCTCACCTTTGTCATGGCCTCCTGCGCCAATGGCCTTAAACTCGCCGAGGAGACCATAAAAAAAGGACGCCGCATCGTCTTTTGGGGCATCCTCTTGGCCATCCTCGTGACCCTATTTAGCTCGATCTGGGCCATCCTCGATCTAGGCTATCGCTACGGGGGCATCAACACTGATTCCTTCTTCTTTGGCGGCGCGGCGCGCTACCCCTTTGACAATGCCGCCGCACGGTTGCAATCCCTCGATGGCCCACATTGGGAGAACTGGATATATACGACTATTGGTGCCGGGGCTATGGTACTTTTGATGGCCGCCCGCCAGCACATCTCTTGGTGGCCCTTCCACCCGTTGGGTTTTCCGATCAGCGCCGTCTTTGGCACGATGTTTTTTAGCGTGTTCCTAGCTTGGCTCTGCAAGACGCTCGTCCTGCGCTACGGGGGGCCGGCACTCTATCTCAAAACCAGGCCCTTCTTCATGGGCCTGATTCTCGGTCAGTTCGTCACGGCTGGCATCTGGTATGCCATAGACTACTGGGTCGGCGAAAGCGGCAACGCCGTAATGAGTTGGTAGCTTAGCTCAGTACGCCAGTGAGAGGGTTCCCACTTGCACTTCTTCGCCGCTGTCGGCGCCGAGGGCAATCTGGTATAAATAGATTCCCGGCCTTACCATGACGCCCTGATCGTCCATCCCGTCCCAAGCCAAGATGCTGGACTCTTCCCCGAAAAGGCCGCGCACCGCATTTTGCTCCTGCAGTTGCCGCACTCGACGTCCCGATAGGTCGTAGATATTGACCGTCAGCATCCGCGGGGTGGAGACCTCGTGTAACTGAAATTGGAATCGCGCCCAGTCGTTGATCCCATCTCCGTTGGGCGTAAATGGATTGGGCGCGACCTCCACCTCCGCTAAGAGCGCCTCACCCAGCCCGACCGTGCGCACCCCCAGCGCATTACCTGGAAAGTCAACGGTCGCATCTCCGGGGGAAATGAGCTGTTTGACCTCGTTGGCGGTGCTGTCGAATATCCAGCCCTGAAACTGAGTGCCGTAGCGCACCACCCGCGCATCGAATTCTACCTCGATTAGCTTAAATGTATCCCCCTGTCCGGCCAACTTTGGAAAGCCGACGACGATGCGGTCATCGAGTATTTCGGGCGGATGTGCGTCGCTGACTTCAACGCCATCGACCCGCACTGAGCGCACTGCGTTGACCCGCGTTAGCGTAAAAATTTCCAGTCGGTCGAAGCCGTGGCCCGCTTCCAATGTCGGCAGCACGCTATAGGTGAACGCGGTACTCTCGGTGCGCGATGCGTCCAGCGGCCAGATTTCGCCCACCACTTCCAGCGCCGCCGGTCGCGCAAATTGTATTTCTAGCTCCTGCAACTTCGTGCTCTGATCGACGGTTGACAGCACCAAAAGCTGGAACTGAAAGTAGCGCGAAGGCCCCGGCGAGAGAATCTCAGTGCCATCGACCCAAGCGTGGGGTGGTTGCGCGGGATCGGCCAGTCCCGCCTCCCAGGGATAAGGGGCCGACCAGAAGCTCCAGTGCCGCTCGTCCAGCGTGGTGAAGCGCTTCTTGATGTTGCCGCGCTCGTATTCCTGCCGAGTTATAGCCTTGAACTCGCCGGCGACCTCGCTGGGCAGCCAGTAGAGGTTGGGATCGCCATCGCTGCCGGAACGGGTGCGAATCAGGATCTTGCTGCCCGGATCGTGGTCGCCCTGCCATCGTATCTTGCCCCAAGCCATCTCCTCGCCAAAATCGAGTACCGCGCTGGTGTAGATAGCGCGTGGCACGTAGCCTTTACCGAAGATCTGGAACTCGGCGATCTCCCAGTTGGAAGTCGGATAGAGTGGGCGAATTGTAACCCACTGGAGAGACTGCAATGGGAACCGGGCATCGAGGATGGTTGCTTGGCTTTCTGTATCCCGACGCAAAATAGTCAGACGCGAATCGTTTTTGGAATCTACTTCGCGCGGGGAAATACTTTTAAACCAAGGGCTGTCTTGGGTCCTAAAGGAAGCATGAGCGGCAAAATTTTGCACGCTATTGGCACCGGCGATTTCAAACCACGGCAGGAAATTGTCGGAAAAATCCTCTTCGCCGAGTGTCTCTTTATCTAGTTTGGGAGGAGCCATCTCCGCGATGATCTGGTCAATTTTGATATCGTTTTTGGACAAGCGAGGAAAGAACCGCACCCGATTAATCGGGTAGTCAGCCCCTAAGTCGATGATGAGGTTCTGGACGACGAACTGGCTCCGAATCTCTGGATCGTCCGTATTGCTAGCGGCAAAGAAGGCCGCTGTCTGGGGATCGCCGTCGAACATCGGCCGGATCCTTTCGATCACGCCGGTTGTGTGATTGGTTCCGCCCACGGCGATATTGTCGTACAACCCGCGTGGGATCCGGTTGCGCACTCCGTCTTGCGCCAAATTCAAGGTGTCCGGCACCCAGAAGGGACGCATCCAGAGCACCCCAGTGCTATCGACGTTCACCATCAGCGTGTCATTCCACGTGGGGTGGGAGTCTGGAGCACTGAATGGCACCCGATCTTGGATTTGGCCATCCGGTCCGATGACCAAGTACTCCCCAGGCTCATAAGATATCGCCGCCGACCACGGGTTTCCGTCCTCGCCCCCGAGCCGATAGACGTTATATGCTTCTGCCAGCGTCGCCGCAAAAGCGAGCGCTCCCCAGGCTACCAACGATACTCGTCGTAAGGTATTCATTGCGCTGCTCTCCTGGCTAATGTCTGGATCAGCTTCTTAGAATGAGGGGAAATATAATAAAGACTAAAGCGGCTAGCACGATAAAACGTCCTACCATATACACCCTGCTGTAGTCCGTCTGGCGGCGGCGGCACCCCTGCGCTAACTTTATTTTTTACGCGGAACCACGCTCCGCACCGCAACATCTATATAGCGATCCCAAGCCTGATCCCTATGGACCATAGTTCACTCTCACCCCTGCTCACACACCTAGCCGCACTGCGCCGCCGCGCCTTGGGCCTAACCATATGCTCTGCGTTGGCCTTGGCCCTAGCCGCAGGCTTGATGTCTGTCTTGCTGTGGGTCCTGCTCGAAGCGCTTTTTTTCTTCTCACCACCCTGGCGCACGGGCTTGGGCGTCTTGGCACTTTTGGCTACCGGAGGGGTACTGGCATTTGCTCTCAAGCGGCACTTGCCCGTTCTCCTCTCGCAGCACCGCTTCGCCCTCTTCGTCGAAAGGCGCTGTCCCCCGCTCCAACAGCGGCTGATTAGTGCCTTAGAGCTATCTGATACAGCCCCATCCTTTCATTCGCCCGCGCTGCTTGCGGCTGTGCGCGAGCGGGCCACCGCGCTCTTACGCACCGCCAATCCGGCCCAAATCCTCGACCGTCGGCCGCTCTACGCCTACTTGCGCCTGCTCGGCGGCGCAGCGGCTGTCGTGCTTCTTTGCGGCGCGCTGTTTGGCAACGACCTCGTCCAAGCCGCCCAGCGCTGTGCCCATCCGCTCACCGCGTACGAGAGGCCGCCGCGCACCCTAATCACCGTCCAACCCGGCAACCTCGAAATCATCAAGGGCGACGACGCCACCCTACAAGTGCATTTTGCCGGCGACAAGCCGCGCCGCGCGCGCATCGAACGCCGACCAAGCGCAGAAGCACCCTACCAGACCGAAGAACTCGTAGTTGATCGCGCCGACTCCGTCGCCTACACCTTTCCCCAAGTCCAGCGATCCTTCCGCTACGCCATCGCAGTCGGCGACGATCGCTCGCCCGAATACGAGGTGCGCGTCATCGACCCTCCAGCCGTCAAGCGCTTGCGCCTGCACTACCAGTACCCCGCTTACAGCCAGCTACCCGACCGCATCGAAGAGGAAGGCGGCGACATCCAAGGGCTGCCCGGCACCCGCGTCGCCCTCGAAATCGCGGCCAACAAACCCCTGTCCAAGGCCACCTTGGTCCTCGACGATACCTTGTCGATCGCCGCCCAGCTCGACGGCGCGACCGCCCGCGTCGCCTTCCAAATCGACCGCCCGGGTGCGTATCACATCACCCTCGTCGATCGCAAGGGCGCGACCAACCGCGATCCCATCCGCTACGCCATCCAAGTGCGCGAAGACCAGAAGCCGGAAGTCGCCATCGTCGATCCCGGCCGCGATAGCGACCTGCCCGAGTCCCTCAAGGTGCTGCTCAAGGCCGAGGCCAGCGACGATTTTTCCGTCGAGGAAATCGCCTTGGTCTATCGAGTCAACAACGGCTCCGAACAGCGCCGAGCTTTGCCCATCAATCCTTCGACTGAGCTCAGGACTTCGGCGAGCTCAGTCGAGTCGTCGAAGCCCCAGCGCGAGGTACTCATCAGCTACATCTGGGATCTCTCAGCCGCCAACCTTTTACCCGAAGACCGCATCTACTACCACCTAGAAGCCCTCGACAACAACCAAGTGTCCGGACCGCAAAAGGGTCAGAGCCGCCAGTACGTGCTGCGCTTTCCCTCCCTGTACGAACTCTACTCAGAAGCCGACCAAGCCCAGGAGGAACAACTATCCTCCTTGGATGAACTCGCGGCTGAAGGACAGGCTCATCAGGAATACATCGAGCGGGTGCGCCGCGAACTGCTCAAAAGCGAGGAACTGAGCTGGGAGCAAAAGAAGGAACTCGAATCAACGCTTGCGGCCGAAGCCGAACGCGCCCGCGCCGTAGAAGAACTCGCGGCTGAATTGGAGAAAACCATTGACTCCATGCAGGACGAGGGCACGGGTAGCGAAGAGCTGCTCGACAAGCTCGACCACATCCGCGAACTCATGGGCGACATCGCCACCCCTGAAATGCAGCAGGCCCTCGCCGACTTACAAAAAGCCGCCAGTAACCCAGACCCCCGAGTCCTCGCCGAAGCCCTCAAGCGCTTTAACGAAGACCAGCAAGCCTTCCAGCAACGGCTCGACCGCACCATTGCCCTGCTCGAACAGGTGCGTACTGAGCAGCAGCTTCGCGCCATCGTCGAGCAAGCTGCGGAACTAGCCCGCCGCCAGAGCCAAATCAACCGCGAGCTGGCGGACGGCCAAAGCGGCCTGCGCCAGCAGCTACAGGAGGGCAGTTTGCAGCGCGACACCGAGCGACTCGCCGAGCAGCTACAGGAACTGAGCGATTCCACAGCCGAGCAAAATCCCGCGCTCTCGGAACAGCTAGCGCACCGCGCCGAGGACGTAGAGAACAAGGCCCTCTCCGAGCGAATGCGCCAGATGGTGCGCCAGATGCGAGCCAAATCCCCAGGTGAGGCCCAGCAGACCGGACAGGCCCTAGCCGCAGACCTCGACGCGCTAGCCGAGGACTTGCAGCAGATGCAAGACGAATACCGCGCAGCAGAAAAGGATCAACTCAGCCGCGAGTTGCGTCGCGCCATGCGCGCCCTCGTCCAACTATCCCAACGCCAAGAGAGCCTATTCGCCGACGCCCGCGCCCAAGACCAATTCGCGCTTATGCAAGGCACTAGTCAGGTCGTGGAGCGCATCGCCGCCGTGGGCCGGCGCACCTTGGCCCTCACCCCCAATCTGAGCGCAACCATCGGCTACGCCCTGCGCGAGATGCACGACGCAGCCCAGCGCCTCGGCCAGCGCGACGTGCAAGGAGCGCGCCATTTCCAGCGCAAGGCCATGCGCTATCTCAATGAGACCGTACTGCTACTGCGCGAGAGCCTCGACAACCTCGCCAAGGCGCAGACCCCTTCGGCTTTTGCCGAGGCCATGCAGCAGCTACTCAGCCTCTCCGAGCAGCAAAGCCAACTCAACCAAGCCTCCGAGCAGGCCATGGGTCAGATGCCAGGACCTGGGCTCCAGCAGCAAATCGCGCGCCTCAGCGCCCAACAACAGGGCCTCATGCAGGCCCTCGACGAGATCGCCCGCTCGCTGCGCGGGCACCGAGGGGCGCAACAGCGCGTGCAAGCCATCCAAGACGAGATGCGGGACGTGCTCGCCGACTTGCAGCGGGGGCGGCTCACCCAGCGCACGCGGCAAAATCAGAAGCGCATCTACCAGCGCATGCTCGACGCCAGCCGCTCCATCCACAGCCGCGGCTTTGACGAAAAGCGGCGCAGCATCACGGCCACCGACCAGCCCTACGCCGGCCCGACCACCCTGCCCGCCGATCGCGGGCAGACGCCCGACCTGTGGCGCGAGGCTCTGCGCCAAGCGCTTGCCGGTCCTTATCCCGAGGAGTACCGCGCCTTGCTCCGGCGCTACTACGACCAAATCTACCAAGACCTGCAAGCGCGCGAAGCCCCATGAAAATACCCGTCCTCATCTGCGTGCTCGGCCTGACTTCGGCGAGCTCAGTCGAGCCGTCGAGCACGGCTGCTGCGACCGCCGACCTGCACGGCGAGCTCAGTCGAGCCGTCGAGCAAGCGCGCCTATTGCTAGAACACGACGCACAGGCGGCTTGCACCTCTTTACAAGCAGTAGTCGAAGCCCCACAGCGAGGCCCGTGGACCGAGCCAGCCCGGCTGCTGTTCGCCGAGTGTAACTTGCGCCTCGGTGACCTAGATCGCGCAGATAGCTTGTGGACGGCCTTGGAAAAGCGCGGCGGTCCGGCTGCGTACTCGGCGCGCTATCACCGCGCCGAGTTGCTCTACTTCAGCGGCGACTTTGCCGCGGCGACAGCCGTTTTGGCCGAACTAGCCGCAACCGACCCAAGCCATGTCCTCGCCAACGATGTCCTCGCCCTGCTAGCCGTCTGCGAAGAGTACGCCGCGTCCGCTGGCCTCGCCGATATCAGCCGCGCTCAGCTCTTAGAACGCCAAGGACAGAGCGAAGCAGCCGATGCGCATTGGGCTGCTCTCGAAGAGGGTGCCGACCCGGGCCTTGCCGAATGGAGTTTGCTCCTCCGCGCCGAACTGCACGCCCAACAAGAGCATCTCGACGAGGCTATGGCCCTGTACCAGCGCCAAATCGCTCACTTCCCCCAAGGCGAGCACATCGTCGCCGCTCATCTTGGCCTAGCCGCGCTCTACGAGCGCCAAGGCGCGATTGAGCAAGCCCTCAAAACCTACGAGACCGCGCTCCTCCAGCACCCACACGATGCCCGTGCCCCAGAGGCGCGCCTGCACATCGAGCGGCTCCGCCACCTACGCGAAAGCGGCTGACCTCATGCCCATCCTCTTTGCCCTAGCCCTTTGCACTCTCACCCTTCTTCCGGCTCGCGCCGAGCAGATCCTCGTGCCCATGGACACCTCCCAGCGCGATCATCTCCGGGCCTACGGCCTCGCTTTCTGGACCTTGGAGCGCGGCATTCCGGTTGAGTGGCTGCTCAACTATCGCGGCGGCTCGTTCCTCGTCGAAGCACACGCCCTCATCGCCAGCGAAGCCATCCTGCGCGGCGTCAGTACCGAGCACATCTCCGAGGCCCAAGTCGCCCAGATCTACGCGGAGATCGACGCGTCCAATATGGAAGTCGTGCGCTTGGAGAAGGTGCCGAAGATCGCCGTGTACACGCCGCCCAACAAACAGCCTTGGGACGACGCGGTGACCCTCGCGCTGGAATACGCCCAAATCTCCTACGAAAAAATCTGGGACGACGAAGTGCTCCAAGGCGCGCTCGACGACTACGATTGGCTGCACCTACACCACGAGGATTTCACTGGCCAGTACGGCAAGTTCTATGGCTCGTACAGCAATCAGGCTTGGTACCGCGAACAACAAGTCTCGTACGAGCAGATGGCGCGCCGCCTCGGCTACGCCAAGGTCTCCGCGCAAAAGAAGGCCGTAGTCGTCAAAATCTACGAGTACATGGCCGCGGGCGGCTTCCTCTTCGCCATGTGCTCGGCCACCGACACCTTTGACATCGCCCTCGCTGCGCTCAACGTGGATATATGCCACGCGGTCTTCGACGGCGACCCAGCCGACCCCAACGCCCAAGCCCAGCTCGACTTCAGTCGCACCGTGGCCTTTGAAAACTTCGTCCTCGAAACCAACCCGCTCGTGTACGAATTCTCCAACATCGACACCACGCCGGACGACATGCGCCGGATCCGCACGGCCGAGGCCGAGTATTTCACGCTATTCGAGTTCTCTGCTAAATACGACCCCGTGCCGACGATGCTCACCCAATGCCACACCAACATCGTCGATGGCTTCCTCGGCCAGACTACGGCCTTCCGCCAGTCGCTGATCAAGGACTCGGTCATCCTCCTCGGCCAAGAAGAGGGCACCGACAGTGTCAAATACATCCACGGCCGCGTCGGCAAAGGCACCTTCACCTTTTACGCCGGCCACGACCCAGAAGACCACCGGCACCACGTCCACGACCCGCCGACCAATCTCACCCTGCACCCCAATTCGCCCGGTTATCGGCTGATTCTGAACAACGTGCTCTTCCCGGCGGCCAAGAAAAAAGAGCGCAAGACCTGAGTATTTGAATGGACCCTACAAAGACGACCTTATTTAGCGGAGGAGTTCCTCATGGCGGATTCAATTCGGTTGTTAAGCGACGAAGAAGTGCAGCGGTTTATCGTCGATGGATGTCTGACTGTGCAGGCGGATTATCCACCCTCATTTCACGCCAGTATTCGCGAGCAGATCGAGGCGGTTTTTGCGGCAGAAGGCAATCCCGGAAATAACATTTTGCCTCGGGTTCCGCTGATCGGGCGCGTGTTTGAACACCCCAAGGTGAAGGGTGCCCTGACGAGTCTATTGGGACCAGATTACATTTTGAACCCCCATCGCCATTGCCACTTGAATCCACCCGGGCGACGAGGACAGCAATGGCACAAGGATTGTTATGTGTACGATCACAATTTGCGGCATCCGAGATTTTACTGGGTGCTCGCTTTTTATTTTCCCCAAGACACGACCGAGGATATGGGGCCGTCGGGGGTGTTGCCCGGGATGCAGATGTACAAAACCATTAGCGATGTGGATCCCGAAAAAACTCGGGAAGAAGAGCAGAAATTTTGCGGTCCGGCGGGGACGGTGGCGCTCATTCACTTTGATTCTTGGCATCGCGCAACAGAGAATGTCAGTAGCAAAGATCGGTATATGTTGAAATTTCAGTTTGCCCGTACGCAGGAGCCAGAGCAACCGACTTGGGATCATCAAAGCCGTGCGTGGTCGCCCGGCATTGAGGATCGGCATCCGGCCCTATCGCGAGATGTCTGGCACTGGTTGTGCGGGGAACCCGCAAAAAAACAGCGGCCTGCAAATGGCAATATGAAAGACTTGCTCTCGGTCTTAAAGCGCGGATCAGAGGGCGAGCGGTTGGATGCGGCGTATGGGCTGGCCAAGTTTGGCGCGCCGGCCGTGCCCGAACTCGTCGCCGCCATGCGGGAGGAAGCACTGGCCACAATCGACGAGACCGAGGCCAAGACACCGGATAATGCCCACGGAACAAATCCCACGAGCGGTTGTGCGGCGCTGGCCTTGGCATCCATAGGCGCACCAGCCGCAGGGGCTTTGGCGGAGATGTTGTCCGATGAGCACTGGTGGGTGCGGGCGGTCGCCGCCCACGTGTTGGGACGCTTGGGCGCGAGCGCAATGGAGGCAGAACCCGCCCTGAGAACGGCGATGAGCGATCCCCACTGGTGGGTGCGCCGCAATGCGATTGAGACTTTGAGCGCAATCGGCGCTTTTTCTGCTGAGCTGATTGCCAACCTGACAGCAGCACTCGGCGATGAGGACTACCGCGTGCGCCGCAACGCCGCGCTAACCCTGGCCAAGTCCGGCGCAGCGAGCTGTGTGGCGATTGAGACATTGGCTGAGATGCTTGAGGACGAGAACCGCTACAACCGATTTTACGCCGCTTATGGGTTAAAACAAATTGGCACGCCCGACGCACGGGATATTTTGCTCCGCTCACTTTCCAAATCGCGCTGGTGCTCCACTACGACAAAAGACAACATCTACTGAAGCCCCAAAAGCCGTGCAATCTGGCCAAGCCGCCCTTCCGCTCATACTTTTTGTCGATTCACCAACCCATTCTCCTGAAAGGAAGTACATGTCAGACACCGAGGCCGTAGCTCAGCTCGGCCAAATCAGGGATCGCATCTACGGCGAGATCGGCCAAGTCATCATCGGCCAGAAGCAGATCATTGAGGAACTGCTCATAGCCTTGCTCGCCGGTGGGCATTGCCTGCTGGTAGGCGTACCTGGCTTGGCCAAAACTACACTCATCCAAACTCTCGCCCGCACGCTCGATCTTTCCTTCGGCCGCATCCAATTCACCCCGGATCTGATGCCCTCGGACATCACCGGCACTGAAGTGCTCGAAGAGGACATCGACACTGGCCGCAAGGCATTTCGCTTCATCCGCGGGCCCCTGTTCGCCAACGTCATCCTCGCCGACGAAATCAACCGCACGCCTCCCAAGACTCAAGCGGCCCTGCTCCAAGCCATGCAGGAACACGCGGTCACCGCGGCTGGCGAGACCATGCAGCTCAGCGAGCCATTTTTCGTGCTCGCCACCCAAAACCCCATCGAGCAGGAGGGGACCTATCCCCTGCCCGAAGCCCAGCTCGACCGCTTCATCTTCGAACTGTGGATCGACTATCCCAGCGACCGCGAGGAAGAGGACATCGTCCGCGCCACCACCAGCGTCGCCCAAGCCACTGTCAGCCAAGTCGTCGATGCCGAGCAAATCGTCGAACTACAACAGCTCGTGCGCCGGGTGCCCGTAGCCGATCACTGCGTCCGCTACGCCGTCTCGCTGGTGCGCTCCTCCCGACCCGGGGACGCCCAAGCACCGGATTACATCCGCGAAATGGTCAGTTGGGGTGCTGGGCCGCGCGCCTCCCAGTACTTGGTCTTAGCGGCCAAGGCGCGGGCCATCCTCGCCGGTCGGCATTCAGTCGCCATCGAGGACATCCGCGCTGTGGCCCTGCCAGTGATGCGCCACCGCATGGTCGTCAACTTTCACGCCGAAGCGCAAAACATCAGCGCGGTCGGCCTAATCGAACGCTTGCTCGCCGACGTGGAGCCAGAATCCTAGCGTGAGCGAAGCCGCCTCCTACCTCCACCCGGAAACCATCTCGCGCCTCTCGCGCCTCGACCTGATTGCGCGCCTCGTGGTCGAAGGCTTTATCACCGGCCTGCACCGCAGCCCGTACCACGGCTTCTCGGTCGAATTCTCCGAGCACCGTCCCTATATGCCGGGCGACCCCCTGCGCGACCTCGATTGGAAGGCATACGCCAAGTCCGACCGTCTGTACGTCAAACAGTACGAAGAGGAAACCAACCTCAAAGCCTATCTGCTGCTCGACGTGTCCGGCTCCATGGACTTTGCGGCTGGCGCGCCGCTGAGCAAATTTCGCTACGCCGTCTCTTTGGCGGCCGCACTGTCGTACCTCATGCTCAAGCAGCGCGACGCGGTCGGCCTGTTGCTCTACCACCATCAAACCGAGGCGTACGTGCCGCCGCGCTCAGTGCAAAGCCACCTCCAAGTACTCCTCAAGACCATCGACCAAGCGCGACCGCACAACGAGACGAGCATGGCCCCGGCCTTCCACGACCTCGCCGAGCGCATCCGCCGCCGCGGCCTCGTCATCGTGCTCTCCGACCTGCTCGACGCACCCGACCAAGTCCTCGAAGGGCTGCGCCACTTCCGCCACCTGCGGCACGAAGTGATCGTCTTCCACCTGCTCGACCCCCGCGAGCGCGACCTCGCCTTCCGCGACCAGACCCGCTTCTACGACCTCGAAGACCCAGACCAAACCCTCACCACCCAGCCCTGGCACATCCAACACGAATACCGCGCGCTGATGGACGAGCTGATCCAGACCTATCGGCTTGGGTGCGCCGAGGCCGGCATCGACTACGCCCTGCTCGACACGGCGACCCCCTTTGACGTGGCCCTATCGCGCTACTTGGCGCAGCGCAAAAAAATGGGTTAGCCGCCGTCCCTCCCTGAAACTTGACTTTTTTGTACAGATTCCTAAGTTCTTGAGACTTCGCCTAGATACACAAGGAGCCAACATGAGTGAAAGCACCCAAACCCTAGAGCAATTTGCCAACCGCGATTACGAGTGGGGATTCGTCACCGACATTGAGGCCGACTCGGCCCCACCCGGCCTCAACGAAGAGATCATCCGCTTCATCTCCGCCAAAAAGGACGAGCCTGAGTTCATGCTTGACTGGCGGCTCAAAGCCTATCGCCGCTGGCTCACCATGGAAGATCCAACGCGCCGCAAACAGAGCCAGCGCTGGGCCATGGTCCACTATCCCAACATCAACTACCAAGACATCGTGTACTACTCGGCCCCCAAGCAAAAACAGCTCGACAGCCTCGACGAGGTCGATCCCGAAATTCTGGCCACCTACCAGAAGCTCGGCATCCCGCTCGAAGAGCAGAAGATGCTCGCCGGCGTGGCTGTAGATGCCGTCTTCGACAGTGTCTCCGTGGCCACTACGTTCAAGGACAAGCTGGCCGAGTTGGGCATCGTCTTCTGCTCCATGTCCGAAGCCATCCACAATCACCCCGAGCTCGTGCGAAAGTACCTCGGCTCGGTCGTGCCCTATACCGACAATTTCTTTGCCACCCTCAACTCCGCGGTCTTTACCGACGGCTCCTTCGTGTACGTGCCGCCGGGCGTGCGCTGCCCCATGGAGCTATCGACGTACTTCCGCATCAACGCGGCGAACACGGGTCAGTTTGAACGCACCTTGGTCATCGCCGACGAGGGGTCGTATGTGTCATACTTAGAGGGCTGTACGGCGCCCATGCGCGACGAAAACCAGCTCCACGCAGCCGTCGTCGAACTCGTAGCCCTCGGCGATGCGCAGATCAAGTACTCCACCGTGCAGAACTGGTATCCCGGCGACGAAAACGGCAAAGGCGGGATCTACAACTTCGTCACCAAACGGGGCGCGTGTCGCGGCGACCGCTCCAAGATTTCGTGGACCCAAGTCGAGACTGGCTCGGCCATCACTTGGAAGTACCCTAGCTGCATCCTACAGGGCGATCACTCGGTTGGCGAATTTTACTCGGTGGCCGTCACCTCCAAGCGGCAGCAGGCCGACACGGGCACCAAGATGCACCACATCGGCAAAAACACCCGCAGCACCATTGTCTCCAAGGGCATTTCGGCCCAGCGCGGCCAAAACACCTATCGCGGCAAGGTGCAGGTGCTCAAAAACGCGACCGGTGCTCGCAACTTCACCCAGTGCGATTCCATGCTCATCGGCGACCAATGCGGCGCGCACACCTTTCCCTACATCGAAGTCCGCAATCCCACCGCCCACGTCGAGCACGAGGCGTCCACCTCCAAGATCGGCGAAGACCAAATTTTCTACTGCAACCAGCGCGGGATTTCCACTGAAGACGCCATCTCCATGATCGTCAACGGCTTCTGCAAGGAAGTCCTCGCCGAGCTGCCGATGGAATTCGCCGTCGAAGCGCAAAAGCTGCTCGGGATTAGCTTGGAGGGCAGCGTTGGGTAGGTGAATCAGAACTAATTCGCCTAGTTCGTTCCAAAGCAGTAGGAGGTTGAACCATGTCCAGTACCATCCCATACCAAGAGCACGCCACCGAATCGGTCGATCTAGCAGAGGAAGAGGTCCCCACCATTGTGTTGCCCAACGGCGATCGGTTGGAGTTTCCCGGCTGCCGCGCCTACAAGATGTCCCTGTCCGAACTAGAAGAGTACGAAGGCCGCTATGAGTATTGGTATGGTCCCACCGAAACCCTCATCGTCGTGGCCGACGAACCCAGAGTTAGCGGGGACCACGAACTGCCCGCGTCCTATCTGATGCAACTAGTTCAACAAATTGCCGACGAGTGCGGGGCGCACTTTGTCCCTTTTGGCACCGTTAGCATCTGGAGACAAAATGCACAGGGCGTACCTCGGGTCGTCATGCGTCCCGATCAGTGCCTTTACTTGCGTCCTCAGTCGGCGCGGTTGCCCGATAAAGATGGGTTGAAGTTGGGCTTTCACACCTTGCCCGATGTGGTGTTGGAAGTCGATCACACGACCGACATTCGGCGCGGGAAGCTGCATCAGTATGCGTTGTGGGGCTTTCCCGAAGTGTGGGTCGAAGTCCCCGAGGCGTACACTCCCAGCCGACGGGCCGGCAAGCCTCGACTGACGATCTATGTATTGGAAGGGAGTCAATATCGCGAAGTAGAAGCGAGTCGGGCGTTGGCAGGTTGGACGGCGGCGGAAATACACCGGGCACTCAACGAGCGGTTGGGGTGGTCATCGGAGACGACCGCGGCACTGTTGCGGGTGGCGCGTGCGCTAACGGTGCGTTTGGGCACGGCTGGTCCCGAGGGCACACCGCGCTTGCGAATGCACCGTGAAGAAGGCCAACGGGCTTTGTTGTGTCAGCAAGCGGCGTTGCGTTTCGGCGAGGATGTGGCCAAGGATTTGGCGTCGCTGCTGGCAGATATGGCGGGTGAAAACCTGACGCACGTAGGCGGCTGGATCGTAACATCCCGCAACGGCGATGAACTGCTTCGCCGAGTGCGAGAGAATAGGGCCTAGCTTGGCATTGCTTGACCTGAAACCGACGCTGCAATAGGCGGCAGCTACAAGATGATCTGAAAAAGCGGCGAACGACCGCGAGAATACTAGCCGACGAAAATATGTCGGTGCACGTTGTCTCATAACATCACAACCCTAATCGAAAGCGTCCTATGCTCCACATAGAAAACCTCCACGTCGCCGTTGAAGACACCCCCATCCTGCGCGGTGTCACGCTAGACGTAGAACCCGGCGAAATCCACGCCATCATGGGCCCCAACGGCTCGGGCAAAAGCACTCTCGCGCAAGTCTTAGCCGGACGCGAAGGCTACGACATCACCGAAGGGTCGGCCACGTACTGCGGCCAAGACCTGCTCGAACTCGCGCCGGAAGAACGGGCGTGTGCCGGGCTATTCCTCGCCTTTCAGTACCCAGTGGAAATCCCCGGCGTCAACTCCACGTATTTCCTCCGCCAAAGCTACAACGAACTCCGCAAGCAACGCGGCGAAGAAGAACTCGACGCCTTCGACTTCCTCGGCCTGATCCGCGAAAAGCTCGCCTTAGTGGAAATGGACGAGAGCTTCCTCAAGCGGTCGGTCAACGAAGGCTTTTCCGGCGGCGAAAAAAAGCGCCACGAAATTTTGCAGATGGCCGTGTTGGAACCCAAGCTGTCGATCCTCGACGAGACCGACTCCGGCCTCGACATCGACGCACTGCGGATCGTCGCTCAAGGCGTCAATCAGCTCCACGCCCCAGACAAAGCCGTCGTCGTCGTCACGCACTACCAGCGCCTGCTCAACTACATAGTCCCCGACTTCGTCCATGTGCTTTACGAGGGGCGCATTGTCCAGTCGGGTGGCAAGGAGCTGGCGCTGACGCTAGAGGAAAAGGGTTACGACTGGGTCAAGGAGCCGGTGCAATGAACGGCGTCGCCCATTATCAGTTCTGCTTTAACAACCTCGTCGGCACAGATGAGTTAGTGTCGTTGCGCCAAAAAGCCATTGAGAACTTCGCCGACGCTGGCTTTCCCACGACCAAAGACGAAGAGTGGGCTTTTACCAACATCGGCCCGCTGACTCGGATCAACTTCGAGCTAGCCGCGTCCACTAATGCACCTGCCGCTCTCGACAATTACCGCTATGGTCTCAACGGGCTGGTCTTTGTCAATGGCCACTTTGCCCCTGCGCATTCTCATCTCAACGGCCTGTCCGCCGGTGTGCGCGTCGAGCGCTTAGGCGACGCCATCGCCTCAAACGGAGACCTAGTCTCGGAGTCTCTAGGCCGAGTCGCCGCCACTGAGGACGAAGCCTTCACCGCGCTCAACACCGCCTTCCTACAAGACGGTGCAGTCGT
>JAJEEZ010000123.1:0-4113 GCA_022820705.1 Candidatus Latescibacterota bacterium
GTAGGCTTTCTGGTCGATTACGACCTCAAAACTTGGCAGGTTACAGGCCGTGGAAGCTATGACTACGAAGGCTACAGTACTGAGGAATGGGAATTGCAGGCCGATGGTCAGGTGCGCTTCCTCGAACGCGCCATAGAAGACGGCAAAGCCTATTGGACTTTAACGCGGGCGATTGGCATTGACGAGATCGAAGGCGATATTGCCGCGGCGATTATCGCCGACGGTGACCCGCCTGAAACTGTGCGGTTTGAGGGTGATGAATACGCGGGGAGCACGAGCGACGCGGGCCTGTACCGCAAAGACGGCACCGATGCGGAGCGCGAATTTGTCAACTGGTCGTTTGAAGGGGAAGAGGGCAAAGTGCTTTTTATCAGTCAGTGGGGCGAGCGAGACTTTGCCGCATACGCGGGTTCGGAAGTAGAGGAATACCAATTCACCGACATCCTGCCGGTGGAGGAGGGCACTTAAAATGGCTTGGCGCGTAGCGGCCTTGGCGTTGTGGGGCCTGATCGCCTGCGGGTCAAAAGACCCAGTGCGGGAGCTAATACGCGACTTAGATCGCTATCCCGAGTATTCCCTGATCGTCGATGATACCCGCGTCGAAGGCTCGTTTTTCCCCGACTACGCCCTGCGCTTTCAGGTGTTGACGGCTTCGGGACAGCGCGTAGCCGGGCGCGATACCGTCGTGTACGAGGAGCGCCGTACCGATTGGATGGAAGTCCGCGAAGAGACCTTCTACCGCTACGAAAAGTATGTCGGCATGGTCGTGGCCTCTAAGTCGCTTGACGGCCGCCGCACGGGAGCCAATCAAGCGCACCCGCCGGGCTATCAATACGTCGGCAATCCCCAGTACGGATTTTGGGGAGGCGGTGGGTTTTGGCAATTTTACGGCCAGTATGCGCTGATGAGCAGCTTAATGGGGGGGTGGAACGTTGGTCGCGGCGATTGGGAGGACTACCGACGCAACCGGGAAAGGGGACGTCCGTACTACGGGCCGGTAAAAGGTGGGCAGCCCACTTTTGGGTCGCGCGGTTCTCAAACCCAAAAGACGCGACCGCAATTCTACCAGCGCCAGCAAAGCCGCCGGCAGGCCTTTAGTGGCCAGGTCAAAAACCGCATGGGCCGCACCACCTCCGGGTGGGGACGCGGTTCCTCGCGCTTTGGAAAATAGGGGGAACGCAGTGGATATTCTAATGACGATGGCTCAGACTCTAGTCTATCTCTTAGAGGCTTTCATCCTGCTCTTTGTCGCCAAGCAGGTCTATGCCCGGGTTTTTCGCCGGGTCAATCTCAAAGACGAACTCTTCGGCCGCAACAACCACGCGCTGGCCGTTGCGGTGGGCGGCTATTTCTTTGGGATTTGCCTAGCTCTGGGGGGGGCGTTGAGCGGCTCTTCGCTCGGCTGGCAAGCCGACTTGATTGGCATCGCCCAGTACGGTCTCTTGGCGATTGTCTTGATGGTCATCGCCGGCGTTCTATGTGAGCGGGCGCTTCTGTTTCACTTCGACAACCGCAAGGAGGTCATCGAGGATCAGAATGTGGGGACGGCCTTTGTCGAGGCGGGGATGCACATTGCCAATGGCCTGGTTGTCTTGGCTATCGTGCAGGGCGAGGGGCCGCTGTGGAGCGGCGTGGCCTTCTGGCTCTTGGCCCAAGTGGTGCTGATAGTGGCTGGGCTGCTCTACGAGTGGATTACCCCACATTCGATTCACCGCGAACTAGAGCGAGACAATGCCGCGGTTGGCTTGGCCTTCGGCGGCGTACTGGTGGGCATGGGCAATATCGTCAGCATCGCCGTGGCTGGCGACTACGCAGGATGGATCGAAAGCCTCCAAATTTTTGGCGTGGACGTGGTTTTTGGTTTTGTCGCGCTCTACGTCATCCACAAGTTGACCAATATGCTCTTGGCCCCCAGCGTGCGCTTGGGTGCCGAACAGGTTGAGGAGCAGCCGAATGTGGGGGCCGGGCTGATAGAAGCCTTCGGCTACGTGGGCGGGTCGATCCTAATCGTCTGGATATTCTGAACGGCCCCGTCGGCTCTGCTGCCACTGCCACAGCAGGGTTGGGCCACCGACGAAGATATAGGTCAGATTCGCTAAAGCATGGGTCAATGTGGCGCAGGCTAAAGCGGTGGCAAGGGGCACCGCATAGAGGCGATGCATGGCCTCGCCAAAGAGGAAGTGATACGAACCGATCCCCCCAGGCGTTGGAATGATTACTCCGATAGACGATATGGCCATGACCACTAGTGCCGCTGCTGCGTCGAGGTTGTATGTCTGGTCCAAGCCCATGCCGATAAAAGCCGCGTAGATAATAAATACGTAGGCCGCGTTGAGCAGGACCGAACTAACTAGGATTTCAAAGTACGCTGTCGGTTGTTGCCGCAGGGCGGAGAGTCCGCCGATGAAGGTCTCGATGATTTTGAGGATCCGCTCGCCGCGTCCCCAAGCGATCCGAGCGAGCAGTGGGCGAATTCCAGCCAAGATTTTTTCCCGATAAACGGATACCAAGACCAAGGCGCTCAGCGCGACCAGGCAACCAACTAGGGCCAGTAGGCCAATGGTGTCCCGATCTGCACCGACCAACGTCCAAAGCGCGGGCAAGGCGATATCGATATAGACGATGAGCCAGAACAAGACGATGAGCCAAAACAGATCGAGAATGCGCTCCACCACGATCGTGGCCATCAGGGCGCTGATGCTCGTCCCAGTGGTCCACTTGAGGCTGACGCATCGCAAGATCTCGCCCGATCGCGGCACGGCCACATTGGCCGCATAGCATATAGCTAGGGCGAGCGACGCGTTGAGGTTGTTCACTTGCGGCGCAAAGGGTCGCATGAGGACCTGCCAGCGCCAAGCTCGCAATACCAAGGTCCCCAGCGTTGCGACGCACATGACAGCGGCCCAAACCGGCGAAATGCCAGTCATGGCGTCCCAGAGTTCCTCTCGGTTTATCCCCTCAAAAGCCCAATAAATAAAAAGCCCCATCAGGCCTAAACTTAGGCCGTACTGGAGGGCTTGTTTCAGTATCTTACGCATCGCATCAGCAAACGCAAAACAGGGGATCTGGCGATCCCCTGCTGCATGGTGGAAGGAATAGGCTGGCTGGGTTTGTTCAAGCCTGCATGGGTTGAATTTTGCCCATTTTCTCTAATAAGTCGATGACCTGCACGGCCGCCTCCGAGGGCGTTGCTGTGTTGGTTTTGATGACCAATTCAGGATTTTCAGGTTCTTCATAGGGATCTGAAACACCGGTAAAATTGGGTATTTCACCGGCTCGGGCTTTTTTGTAGAGGCCCTTGGGATCGCGCTCTTCGCACAGCTCAATTGGGGTGTCGATAAAAATTTCGACGAAATCGCCCTCTGCCATCAGCGCCCGCACCCCGTCGCGGTCGGCTTGATAGGGGCTGACAAAGCTGGCGAGGGTTAGGAAACCTCCATCGACAAAGAGCTTTCCTACCTCGCCGATCCGCCGGATATTTTCCGCCCGGTCGTCAGCGGAAAAACCCAAATTTTTATTGAGCCCAAAGCGGATGTTATCGCCGTCTAGCACATAGGCCAAATGGCCGCGGGCGACCAGGGCGTGTTCGACTGTATAAGCAATCGTGCTTTTGCCGGAACTCGGTAGGCCCGTCAGCCAGAGCAACGCCCCTTGTTGGTGCAACAGGCGTTCGCGTTGCTCACGGCTGACATGGCCCTCGTGGCGGACGATATTGGTAGCTTTGATAGTGGTCAAAGTTCACCTCGTGAGTTTAGAGATACATGCCATAGGAAACTTATAATAACAACCATATGGCCTTGATTCGTCAAGGAATTGGGCACGGCGCAAGCGGGACTATTTTTGATTGACGGCTAATAGTTTTTATATTTATATAAATGGCAATACACAGTACAAACGCATCTCGCAAGCGGAGGAGGCAAGCGTATGAAAATTGCAATTAGTATCACTGGTGCGGCCCTGCTGGCAACTGCAAGCGAGGGAGTTGTCAACATTCAGAATGTGGGTTCGGGTGCTCGTGCTCAGGGGTTGGGCAACAGCTTTGTGGCGGTGGCCGACAACGCCGATGCGGTGTTTGCCAATCCGGCTGGGTTGGGACAAGTGACCCAGCGTCAG
>JAJEEZ010000520.1:0-3922 GCA_022820705.1 Candidatus Latescibacterota bacterium
CCAAACTATGGCCCAAGTTGATAGCCTATATCGCAGAACATCTCCAACGCCTTAAGGAGCTAACAATGAAACACACTCTCATCCTTCTTATTGCCCTATTCCTTGCCTCCTGCACCAATAAGGAGCAGGAGATGCTCCTCCTTCAATTACAAAGCGACATGGTCCGCGCCAACGCCGCCATTGACTCGCTGACGTACTCGCTCGACGACTCCAACCGCTTGCTCGACGACATGCGGGCGCAAGTTGACAGCACTCAACAGGTCAACGACAAGCTGCTCGAAAACGTGCAAAAGCTCAACAAGGAACTGCGGCACTGGAGTAAACTGGCCACTGAATACAAGCAGAGCAATGCGCGATTAAAGCTCGAAATCGAGCAGCTAAGAAGGGAAAAGCAAGCGGACCGCTACACCATTTCCCAACTGCGCGCCGAGACCGACCGCCTCAATGGCGAGTTGCTGGAAACCCATAGCAGCATCCGCCGCCAGAGCGATCACATCCGCCGCTTAGAGCAAGAGTTGGCCCAGACCAAGGCCGAACTGGACGAGGCCAAGAAGGCCGCGCAAAACGCAGTGTATCTCTACGCTGCCAAAGAGACCCAACTCGTAGAGCAAGGCTATCTCAAAACCCACCGGCCTTTTGGCAGCGGGTTCCGCAAGCAATACGAGTTGGTTAAACAAATCCGCCGCGACAGCCCCGGCACCCAAGTCGCGCCCATCGGCCAAACCATCACACTACCAGGCGAAGTCGAGGCCCTCGTCGATCACTACGGCAAGCTCAGGAAGGGGGATGACTACGAAATGACGCGTGGCGAAGCCGGAGTGCAGGTCGCGTTCCTCAACGAGTTGGCCGGTGGCACGGGCGTCTTGGCGATACTTAAGGAATAGCTTTACGCTCACCAAGTGTGGACATAGACCGCCGAGCGCACCTTCTCTCCGGCTTGGTCGGTCGAGAGCAGCGAGTCGGCAAACGACGCGTGTTTGGCCAGCCGCTCGCGGCTACCCCCTTTGAGAAACAAGTGCAAACTAGCTTCGGGTTCGGCAGCGAGTCGGCGCACCATCCGGCGAAACTCCCACTCGCTCAAAGGACTGTCGATGGTGTAGCCATCGCGCGATAGCCCCACGCCCGCGCTCGTGTACAGCACGACCCGATCCCCAGACTGTGGGTCGTGGCGATGTACCCGCCAAACCGGTTGCGTCACGTTGAGAATCATAATACCCAAGCTCAACATCAGCATCATAATGCCCAAAAAGAGTTCCTTGCTAATATCGTGCTCTTCGAGCTCGGCGGCTTGGCGCTTGAGATAGCGGCTCACAATCTTCTATTCCTCTCCCTGACCCAAGCGTCCTCCTGCCGGGCGAGCCGCTGGACCAAGTAGTCGGCGATCTTGCGCAGCGGCAAGTAGGCTAAGAGACCGACGAGCGTGGTCTTAAAGGCCAAAACCAAGCCCTCGGCCATGGCACTGAGTGCCTTAAAGGTCTGGGTCGCCTCGTCGATCTGACTCAATTCCTGCGCGGTCAGCAGGATGCCGCAAACCGTGCCTAAGTAGCCGTATAGAGGTATCCTCGTCAGATCGCGGCGCACGTGCGTCAAAGGGTCGCCGAGAAAACCCACAAGTTCGTCCACTAACTCCTCGTCCCTGCTCTTGCAGTCGCTGTAATTGTCAGACTGGCGCTGTAATTCTGCTAGCTGTTCCATTCTCTGGCGGCCCAAGGTGTTGGGGCCGGGACCGCCGCGCCGCGCCCAAGCTCGCTCCTCGCGACGGAGATGCAAGCTAATGTGTGCCAAGCTCAACAGATGACCGCCAGCCGACCAAGTGATCAGCACGTATGAGAAGCGGCCAATCCACGCAAAGGCACTGGCCGGCTGTGGGTTGATGAAGAGGTAATAAGCAGCCAACGCCCCGACGATCAACCCAGTTAGCAAGCCTATACTGCTAGCGAGGTACTGCAGGCGGGGCAAGTTCAGATAGTACGCTGCATCGTGTCGGCGCATGCGCCGGGCCCGGCGCATGTGCAAACAGCTAATGGTGACACCGCCAGCCAGCACCAACAGGATACTACTGACTAATACTAATTCGTTGTTCAAGAGGTCTATCCCTTCGCGCTGAAGAGCTTCCACCACTGCCGACTTACCATCCCCAGATAGAACAATAGGCCGGTCGCAATCCCCCACAGTTCCCACGGCGCACTGCGGCCAAGGCGGATACTCCGAGCGGACGATTGCTGTCTGCCCGATCCCGTAGCGCGTCCCTCGCCTTTGGCCGAACCGCGCGCAGCCGGGGGTTCGTAATCTCGGCGGCGGTCTGCTTCCCCCCGCGCTGTGCCGGCCCCAGCGCGCTGCGGCACGATGTGGCTCGTGCCTTTGAGGGCCTGTTCCTTCGGGAAAACCAACTCGCGTTGCACAGCGGGCAACGCCTCGGTCCAAGCGAGTAGTTTTTTCGCCGCATCTATGCTTTCGACTTCGGCCAATTTGCTCGCTTTCCCAAGGGAAAAAGCCAGCCGTCCGCGGACAAACCCCTGGTAGAGTACGTCTTGTGTGGGGCTACGGCGCGCGTGGAGCTTTTGCGCCAATTCATCGCGTTGCTTTTGCAGATGCACCAGACGGCTGACGACCATATGAGTCTCCATGGGCTGGTGCGCTACGTTGCCGACCGCACCTCTGAGCGGCCGACGACGCGACGCGCGGGCCAATTGTGCAGCGTCGAACTGGGTCTCTAGTTCGACCTCGCCAAACAGCGTCGCCCCCCAGATGACTTCGGCCCCGGGAATATCGGGCAAGCTGTGGTTGTAAAAACGCGGCTCAGCCCGCTGGCCGTCCACCCACCAGCTACCGTCGCCAGTAGCCAGCACCTTGCGCAAGCGACCGCGACCGTCTTGCAAGTACAAACCGGCCATAAAGCCGCTCTCGACCCGGTCGGTGTCCCAGCAGTGGGCGCGTAGGATATTGGACCTGAGCAGGTACACAACGGGAATTTCGACTCGGATTGGGGTCAAACGCGTCTCGCCGATCCGGTGCCCATTGAGAAACAGCTCGGCTTCGTCGTCGGCCCAGAAAATCAATACCAGTTTGGAATTGGCCGGCAGTAGCCTGCTGTCTTCTTTTCGCTTTGCCAATTCGCGCAGTTTATCCCCCCCGTAGAGGCGGACTAAGGTGTCAATGCTGGCGGACACTTGGTTGTACTGTTGTCTGAGTGCCACCACGTCATCGGCCGCGGCGACACAGACCCAACCGATTCCACATACCGCCAAGGCGAACCAATACATCGGGACGTTCAAACTAGGTAACTCCCGAGCAACATCATCCCACCTCTGCGTTCATCTGCGGATTAGATATTAGACTTGGATTGCCCCCCATCAACATTGATGCAGGCACCGGTCACCCATTTCGCCCGGTCGGACGCCAAGAAGGCCACTACATCGGCGACCTCCTCCGGGGTGCCAAATCGGCCAAAGGGCATATTGGCGTCGATAAAGGCCTGGATTTGCGCTGGATTTTCCTTCATCCGCCGCTCCCAACTCCCCCCGGGAAAGAGAATAGAGCCCGGAGCTACAGTATTGACGCGGATGTTCTTTTTCGCCGCTTCAATGGCTAGATTGGCCCCTAGACTGATCAGCGCGGCCTTGGCGGCATTATATGAGATAGGCCCACCAGTTTCGCGGCCAAAAATTGAAGAAACGTGGATGATACTGCCACCCCCGCGCGCTTCCATCAAGGGAATCGCTGCACGGCTCACTCGCACGGCCGAAAGAAAGCTCCAGTTGATGATGTCGTTCCACTCGGCATCGTCGATTTCGACAAAGGGGGTCCACTTCGATCCACCGACATTGTTGACGAGAATGTCGAGCCCGCCAAAGCGACTTTTTGCAGCCTCCACCACAGCGATTGCGCCTTCCGATGTGGTCACATCTTGCGCGATGGCCTC
>JAJEEZ010000312.1:0-23134 GCA_022820705.1 Candidatus Latescibacterota bacterium
AGCGATTCGCCGCTCGCCTCATCCTCGGCCAAAGTCACTACCAACGGCGACGGTCCCAATCCCGGCACGAGCCGCAGCAAGCCCTCGGCCCCCACTACCAAAGCCACACCGACCGCTACAGTCGCCAAACGCAAAAACCAAATTCTACTCATCGCTTCGCGGCTTCCCCATCATTGCGTACACATTCTCCAACGCTTCATATAGATCCTCGCGCGGTGCTGCCACCACAGCCTGTTCGAGCACCTCGGCCGCCTGCTGATACTGCCCCAACCACACATAGACGCCAGCTACATTGCTCCACACGCCAGCGCGCTCCCGCTCGTGCTCCAACACGTTCAGGAGAATGGGCAGCGCGCCGCGCAAATCGCCACGCATCGCCCGCAGTGAGCCGAGGTTGAACCAAGCCTGCCAATACGTCGAATCGAGCCGCGTGGCCTGTTCGTATTTCAGCAGCGCCAAATCGTAGCGACCTCGTTGCAAGTAGGCATTGCCCAAGTCGTTGTGCGTGGCGGCCTTGCCCCGCCCATCCATCGGCGACAGATCCCAATTCACCAACAGCACCAAGAGAGCGAAAACAGCCGTCGGCAAAAGCGCTTGGCGCAAGGATTGTTGCCGCCATCTCGCATACCCCCAGCTTCCCCCGTACGCGGCGAACAGAATCAACAGCGGAACTATCGGCAGGCGGTAGCGCGCTGTCACAAAAAAGGAGATGACTGCGAAGCTATAACCGAGAACGAAAAGCACCGGCAGTGTAATACCCTGCCGCCGGATGTACACTATCAGACCCAGCAACGCGAGCGGACTTACCAAGCCAAAGGGAAAAGCCACCCCCCATTTCCACAAGGTACCCGCGAGGACGCTTGAATACTTGCGCCAATAGTACATTTCCTGATTGCGCTCTATTTCATCTCCCCGCCAGAACTGGACGGTTTTTACCGCCAGCAATCCCATGTAATCGAGAGGCGCATTCTGTATGTACTCAAGAGCCTGCCTGTAAAAGAACAGGGACTTAGCGGAAGGGAGCGTGATACCTTCCCGCAGCGGCAGAGCAACCAATTCCTCCCACTCCCATCCCGGACGCAAAGCGAGCGTCTGCTCGGAATTTGCATTGTTCCCTAGGTAGAAATTCACCCCCCCGTTATAGGAGATCGTCACGAAATCCCCACCGATGATGTAATTTCTCAGCGTTATCGGAGCAATCGCCAGCACTGCTCCCAGTAGAAAAGCAACGACTGCCGGAGCAGCCTTTTTCCGCAACCAATAAAACAACCAGATAGCCACGCCCGGAATCAAAGACGCGAGAATCGCCGCAGTAAGCGATGCGAGGCCCAGCGCAAAACCCGCAACCGTAAAAATGGATTTCGTCGGCCGCTCGACAGCGCGCATTAACAGCAAGAGACTTACAAGGGCAAAAAAAGTGGCAAGACCAGCCGGTAAGAGCCGGGCGTCAAAATAGATCAGTGGCCCGTACACCGCCGCAATGAGACCACCGACCAAACCAACACCTGACCCAAAAAGCCGCTGCCCGACCAAGTACAGCAACACACAGGTAAGACTGCCAATTAGCGCCTGCGCAAAGCGGGATACGTAGTAAAAGGATTCTGGGAATGCGAGCTTGATTACGCCGAGGAAATAAGGATAGAGCGGCGGTTGCCAGAACGGGCCTTGACCGCGTCCCAACCAGTTGCCCTCGGCTAAGCTAACTGCCTGTTCGGAATACGTAGCCGCGTCCACCGCCGGCATAGTAAAAAGCGGACTGGCCGACATCTGGAACGCATGCACCAAACGCAGACTCAGCGCCAGTACAAAGACGATCCCTCCCCAATGCCAGAGTCGCCTCATAGGACTCTCAGTTCGACCGTTTTAGCGGACGATCACGTCCCACACCTTCGACATCCGCGCCTTCCCCTCGGGGCCTTCGACGTAGAGCGTGACGGTATAGGTCGTCCCAGGCTCTGCGTACTGGTGGATGGGGTGTTGCTCGGTCGAGGTGTTGCCGTCGCCGAAATCCCAGCGCCATGAGCGGATATCCCCGTAGGACAAATCCTTGAACGCGATCAAGCGGCGTTCCATATCTAGGACGGTAAATTCCCATTGCGCCTCGACCGGGTCGCGCAAGGCTTTTTCCAGCGGCATCAGCCGGAAGCCGACCAGATCGGAGGCGTTGCCATACATGGTCGTCTTGTGGGAGAGGTTCCAAAAGCCCTCAAACTCCTGCTGTTTGACCTCGACATCGTCGTAGTCGAGGATGCACCAACTCAGGCCGATCAAGGCGTCCTCTTCGAGCTTCGACTCCACGGCGCGCTCCGGCCCGTCGGCCGGGGCGTAGTCGAAAGGGGTGATCCAGAATTCGAGCGTGTAGTGCCCGCTGTCGCCCGGCGCAAAATCGTAGCGCGCCGCCGCATTGGCCCAAGGCAACTCGTAGATCCACTGATT
This sequence comes from Candidatus Latescibacterota bacterium, assembly GCA_022820705.1. Taxonomy (GTDB): domain Bacteria; phylum Latescibacterota; class UBA2968; order UBA8231; family UBA8231. The sequence continues at coordinate 2,437 of JAJEEZ010000312.1, forward strand.
GGCACCCCAGACCATAGTCCAGGGCTTGCCATCAGCCGGGGTCAAGACGTGGTAGTTCTGGGCGTGGACGCCGTGGAATTTGAAGTGGCCGTCGAGGCCCTCCAGCCCGTTGGTCTCCTTGTCCTCGCGCAGTTGGGGGATCAAAGGCCCACCGGACAAATCGCCATCAACGACGATCTCCAAAATGTCGTTGTGCAGATCGCGGTGGCTAAAATCCCAGTAGTCGTCATAGGCTTCGTAGAGGAAGTAGAGTCGGTTTAGTCCCTTGACCCAGCCGACGCGCACGGTGACGTCTAGATCGGTGGTATCAATCGGGCTGTCGTGTACAGTGTCTTTCAATTGATCGATGCCGACGGCGTAGTCAGCAGGAACCATGCCCCAGTCGGATACATCCCCATCGACGCGGGGGATCTGATCGGCGGGGAATTGAAAAATTTTGAAGGTGGTATCCGGCCGTTCCAGTGCGGCGGCGGACAATGCCCACAGCACGCCAACGGTTAGGATCGCACTGCACTTTTGCATGTGTCTGTTTCTCCGCTCAAATCCGGTTGTCATCGATATAATCCCAGTTATAGGCTATCCCCAGTCCCGGTTCCTGCGACACGTGTACGCACCCTTCGTCGTCCAAGGGATCGACAATCTGATCGAGATGCGGTGGACTCTCGTCGTAATCGCGCCCAAGCCGCAACAGACCGCGTTCGTAATAGCGGCAAGTGGCTTCGGGGGTGGCCGCGGCCAAATGCACATGCGGGGCACCCACCCCGTGTATTTCACATTGCACACCGTAGAGCTGGCACAAGTTGATGAGCTTCCAGCAGCCAGTGATGCCGCCGTAATTCACGTCAATGCGCAACATGTCGCAGGCCCCCTGCAACAGCCACTCGGCCCGCGTAAAGGGACCGCCCTTGACGTGTTCGGGGGAACAAATGGCAATGGAGGTCTGCTGCGTCAAGCGGCGATAGGACTCCACCCGCGTCTCGACCATCGGGTGTTCCAACCAGTAGTAATTCAATTCTTCCAATTCCCGCGCCACCCACAGCGATTCCTCCAGAGTATAGACGCCGAACGGATCGAGCATCAGCACAATATCGTCGCCCACGGCCTCGCGCACGGCGCGACAAATTTCCACATCCTCCTTGGGAAATCCCGGCAATTGTGGTGCTGGCTCCCGCGTGTGCGGATTCCAGCAGATGTTGGCGTGTACTTTGAAGGCTTTATAACCGCGCGCTACGCACTCTCGCGCTAGTTCCTCATACACTTCGGGGCCGCCCAAGTTCGGGTATGTGCTGGCGTATGCTTCGACCTTGTCGCGGGTGCCGCCCAAGAGTTGATACACGGGCATACCGGCTTTTTGTCCCGCCAGATCCCACAGCGCACAATCGACAATGCCGAGTTCGTGTTCGGCGAGACTGTGCCCAAACGTGGACATCTGATCCATCCAATGCCATAACTTCTCGCGGTTTAATGGATCCTCGCCGACTAGCAGGTTTTTGATGGCACCTTCCATGGTCGCCTTGTTGCCGCCCAGCATGTGTCCTGTGACGCCCTCGTCGGTGGAGATTCTGGTGATCGCGCTAGTGCCTTCCACTTCCTCGTCGTCAATCCACACGCCATAGCCCCAGCGCGACCCAGCATTCCGGCCGCGATGTTTGGTGCGAAAATGAATGACTTCAACATCGGTGATTTTCACGATTTGTTCTCCTCAGAACATGAATAACCGCATAGGCACTGCCGGTCACTCTTCAAGTGGAAATGAGTTATATATCGACTCAGCAAGCGTATATATATCGTCATAGTCATACTCTCGACCAATTTTTTGCGTCCAGTACCGGCCATGTGCGAGCCAATGTCTATACTTGAAGGCTTGCTCTAAATCTGAAATAATAGATCGAGAAACAGTCGAATGCGATTTCCACTGCAAAAAAATATCCCCTAGCAGCACATTTTGACCCTTATTCTGATATAACGTTCTAAAAGACCTTGATAGAGGGTCTTTTTGTCTTTTATAGCAACGCTGCAGAAAATCCATACGGAAAGCTGCTTCTAAAGCGGCCAAGATACTCATGGATGTACTCCGTGCATGTTCTGCAAGAACGGAGGTCATCTCGAGTTCTATTTCCAGTGGCGTATAATCGACGAAACGCTCGACTGATTGCAGATTGTCAGAAGAAAAGTAGTTCCTTACGGATGCTTCGATGTCGCTATAATATCGGGCAATCTCGACGAGTAGGAGATGTTCTCCAGAAAACGTGACTCTCCGAGCACTAGGCATTCGCAACTTCCATTATTGCGGAAAGAAAGGACTCCTCTTCAAGTTCGATGTATTCGACGTTCGGAGGTGGCGTACGTCTTTTCCATGCCCACTCCTCCACAATAGATTCCGGTTCATCCTTTGTTTCACTAGACGAATCTCGAACGATGACGCGGATCGTAGGGGAAGAAGCTGTTTTCGGGACAAGAACAAACTTGACCGTACCATACGGCCCGTGCATGCCCTCACGACGCATGTCCACACGCCCTTTGGCACCAACAATTAATGTACCGATGGGATCGAGGAGAACTTTGATAGTACCAATCTGGACCTCAAGAGATTTTACATCATAACTACCGATGTGTTCCTCAGTGATCTGCTTGGTAGCCGTCGTAATACGGACTTTACCTTGGTCAATATATTTCTGTAGAAATCCCTCAGCTAGCTGGTAGAATTCATCGAGATGCTTCTTCCAGTCATCGCGTCTTTGGGTCCAGTCGATTGATGGTTCTTCCTTGGCTATCTGTTGGTTTACGAAATCGTCGAAAGATATATTATCTGTCATGGCAATTCTCCTTTGATTTCACTAACGTACACGGCTCCGGCTACCGGGGCAAGACCGCTTCAAGACGGCCTTCGTAAACGACGATCCTATCTTCGTAGTCCCGCCGCAGCCCCATCAAAAACGCATCCGCCAAGCGGCTCTCCTCGGCGCGTTTCAACAGCGCCCGCGCCCGCTTCGCCGCCGAATCAAAAGGCTCGGGTGCGCTGCCGAAGTTCGACTTCAGTACCTTGAACACCGAATAGTACTCGCCGCCCCGAATCATGGCCTCCGGCCCGACCACTTGGGCGGCCTGCGCCGTCACCGTTAGCGGACCGTACAACCGACCGACCTCGGCACTGCGCACCACGTCGATCAATTCTGGATAAAAGGCTTGTTCAAAGGCGTGGATGTGAAATGTGCCCTGTACGCCTTTGCCCGCCGTCCGCAAGGTGTACTCATCGGCGAGTGCTCCCATATCCTCACCCGCTTCGATTCGCTCTCTGATCGCCACGGCCTCTTCCTGGGTTTGCACCATGATCTCCTGCAGCGTGACTTCCTCCGGTGCGGTGAATAACTCGGGCCGCTCGTCGTATAATTTCCTGATCGCCGCCGGCTCGATCTCGACTTGGTCCTTGACCGCCGTCTGCCTAAGCGCCAACAGCAACAGCGCATCCTTGCGGCGCTCAAACCAGCGCACGATCTGCTCTTCGCGGTCAATCCCCCTCTCATAGGCCACGTGCAAGAACAGGGTGCGAGGCAGTAGCACGTCTTCGGCAAACCAGCGCACCGACTCGGCAATGTCGCCCGAAAAGCCCATGTTCAACTCTGCGGCGTAATCCCAAAAGTCCCCCACCGTGATACTGCCGTCGCGAAATTGAAAGAGCACCGCTGCGCGTTCAGCGGCAGTGTACTCTCTGCGCCCTGCCGCAACCCATTGCTGCAACTGATGCAAAGTCTCGGCGTTGGCCTGCAAGTCGATGTCAGCCCGCAGTTTCGTCAGGAATGTCTCTATCAGTTCGGTCGTCTTTTCCTCTCGCAGCTTGGCCTCCAACTCGTTGCTCGCAGCGGCAAAACTCACGGGCCGGGCGTGCATGACTTGATAGATCCCGAACTGGCTATTGGGCAGGCGAATCGGCTCGGAGTACTCGCCGACCTCAAGCGCGTTTATGTATTCTTGCAGGTAGATTGGGATGCGCTCGGGGGTCAGGTAGCCGTCCAGTTCCCCACCTTGCGGTGCCGTCGATTTGTGCTGCGATCGGCTGTGCGCCAGTTCGGCGAAATCCCGGCCATCGGCAAGGCTCTGCCCGATCTCCTCGGCTTCTGCCTCCGTGTCGACGATGATCAGGCGCAGCTTGACTTCGCGCTCCTTGTCCGCGGCTTCGTAGGCCGCCCGCAACTCCTGCTCTTCGACGTGGACCTTGGCGAGGAATTCGCGCTCGAACAACAGGCTCAACACCCGTTCGGCTTTTTCCCGCTGTAGCTTCTGCGCCACCTCCGGTACTTCGTCGAGTCCCCTTTTGATCGCTTCTTGGAGGAAAATCTCCTTGTCGATAATCGTCTGTAGGTAGTCGCGGTAGCCGTCTAAGCCGGACTTTTTCGTCTTTAGCTGCGCCGGCAAGCGCTGTTCAAAGTCGATCAGTTGAGAAGCCGTTATCCGGCGGTCTCCCACTTCGGCCAAAACTGGGTCTTCTAGTTCCTCGGCATCCTTTGCACAACCCAACGCAATCAGGACAACGCAAACCCACGCTACCATTCTCTTCAGCATCGAATTACAACCTATTTCCTGAGAAGTTGTCTCATTGGCTAGTGTGAAAATCATGCCCCTTCGACAGGCTCAGGGGCCGACATTGCCCAAACACGCTCCCTGAGCCTGTCGAAGGGAGCCTGTCGAAGGGAGCCTCTTAGCGGATGCTGCCATATACCGTCACAAAGGAGAGAGCACCCGTCTCCCGAGCGCTCGGCTGTTCAAAGCGCTCCAGATAGCGTCTGCTCACCCTGATCCCCATTAGGGTTTGCAGAGTATAGCCCAGATACGGCTTGTCGATGGAAAACTGCACGGCGAGCGAAGTTTCATTGAAATCCCCGGTCGTATCGCCGACGCGCAAGCCACCAGCGACCGTCTCATCTTGGATAAAATCGCGAAAGATCAGGTGCTCGACGCCCAACTGCAGCGATACGTGGTTCAAAAAGGAACGCCGCAGCAAGAGCGAAGAAATCCCGCTCCAATCTTGGCGGTCGGCCATCGAGGCGCTCGTTAGGCGGTCGATATTGTAGGGCGTATCGTCCATGAAGAGTTCGTGCTTGAAACGCGGTTGTACCGTCAACCGGCCCAGCGAGAACTGGTAATCTATGCGGTTGATCAGCCCCAACCGCCGCGTGTTGCGGGCGATCTTGCGGCCAGCGCGGTCGCGGGCATCGGCGTCGCGCTGCCGAATGAATTCGTGGATGAACTTGCCCTCGCTATTGATACCCTTGTAGGTCTTGCCGGTGAAACCAGCCCACAGCCGATTGACGACGGCGTCGCGCATTGCCAGCGGATCCATGACCGGCTGCATCGACCCCGGCGAGTCCAGCGGTCGCCCCAGTTCAGGGCGCGCCGTCACCCACTGAACCACATCGTCGGCAATATCGTCCTGTACCAGCTTAAACATGTTGTAAAAAGCAACATTTCCCACCGTTGGAAAATTGCGCTCGTAGGCCAACAGAGCGTAGCGGGTCAGGTTCTTTGCACCGGTGGACAAACGCTGCACTTGCTCTTGCCCCGCCATCCACTTCAGCTCCGGCGTCAGCCACGCTCCCAAGTAGGCGTTGTACCCGCGCCGATCGCGCTTATAGGGATAATCCGGCTCGTCGTCGTTTTCAAAGCGCTCACCCCAGCCATTGTTGTTCAAGTCGATGGCGAAGACGAATTCCGGTCGATCGACGTAGTGGCGCAGGAACTGCTCTTCGTAGTCGGGCATGAAATTGGGGCGCACTGGCGTGTTGTTCTGGTTGAAATCGGAAATGAAATCGTTGTTTTCGTCGAGACCAGGGAACACCGCTCCGTCGGCCAACCCCTCCTTGTCGCGCCGCTGGTCGAGGCGGATGTCATTGTCGTCGTTGTCATCTACCAAGTCGTAGAGGAATTCCGACCGCGCCTCTTCGTCATCGCTGTAATTGATCCGCCCGCCCTGATCGACGAGGAACGACGTGGTGTTGTACTCGGCGTCCATGCTAAACGCCTCGCCGAACAGGAAGAAGGGGTAGAATTCTCTGGCGACGTTGACCATCCAACCCGTCGCTGACTCATCTCCCAACACGCCGGACGCGCTGCGGTGCGTCTGACGCGCGATATTGGGGTACTGTCGGAACTGGTGGTTGACATTGTACTCGCCGTACATCCGAAAGCCCGCCCAATCGCTGACCTCGAAGCTAAAGCCGAAGACTTGGGTCGCCGTCGGCAGGCCGTAGTCAAAGACGACCCACCGCTGATTGGAGTTGTCTTGGACATTGCCGTCTGCTCGCACCACGTTTAAAAACTTGGATTGGGCACCCAACGGTTCATTGTCGGTCTGGACATCCGAGGTGACATCAATCCGGTAGTCGTTGTTGAGTAGGAAGCGGAACTTCACCGCGGTGATATTGTTGACCAAGTCGGCATCGTCGATAATGTCTTCCAGCGACATCACTGCCGAGTCTTCCGCAGAGAAATTGTACCGATAGGTGATCTCGCCCTCGCTACCAGCCCCTTCGGCAACGGGAAAACCATTGCGCGTAGTACCACCCTCCACCTGCGGCAGAAAACCAAGCTGACTGCCGACCAGCACGGTATCGCGGCCGCCGATTTGGGTATGCACTTCAATGTCCTGATCAAAAACCGTAGGGCCGCCCACGCCGTCCTCGGGCGAGTCGTCTGTTATGCGGACGATGATCCAGTTGATGCGATTTTCCAGTTGGCCGTTAGTCAGCTTGCCCTTGAAAGGGTTGCCGCCGCGGTCGGATTGAGATCGGTCATTGTGGGCGTTGACAAAGGTCGCGCCCAAGCGCACGGCGTCGAGGACCTTCCACTCGCTTCGGAGGCCGAGCAGGTTGGTAAAATTCTCGGTGACGATGGGAACGCGCACGCCCGGAGCGATCTGATGCACCGGCAGACTAATCCGCGACATCAGCACGGTAGCGGCCAAGCGGTCGGCAGCATAGTCAAATTGCACTCCGTTGAACCTAGTTTTGCGGAACGTCATCGGCGTCAGCGTGGTGTTGATCAAGTCGCCGATGGTCACCCCCAAATAGTGCTGGCCCTTGGTACCGGTGGCAATGAGCAGGTTGCTAAACCACGAGTCGTAGCGCCCGGACGGTTTGAGCAGGCCCGAGCCCCCAGAGCTGGTCGGCTGCCGCTGCCGCCAGTCGTACACCAGCCAACCCTTGGTCAAATAGCGCCCGTACAGGTCGTAGAAATAGTCGCCTTCCTGTCCGGGAGAAAAATAGCGCCGGTAGGGATCCCGCGCGTAATTGGTGTACTCCCACTGCCAGCGGTATTCGGAGACGATTTCCTGCGGCATGTACCAGCGCTTCAACGCGGGCACAAACGCTGCCTGCTGCATGAGTGGGCCGGAGGCGTAATAAGAAACCCGGTCCTCCTCGTTGGTCCCCAAGCGGTTGCCGTAATCGGGCTGGGCACTCGCCGACACTAGTCCGATCAGTAAGCAAACCGCCACCCACCGCATGAGTGCCCCCATTGTTGGATCGCGTCGCATCATTCTACGCCAGCGTACACCGAGATAAAGCTAGTGCCAAAGGAGCGGCTCTCGCTCTGTTTCACAAGGCCATCAGCACCCAACACCACGGCCTCATCCCACCGCTTGGTATAGCTAACGCCAAACTGAGTGGTAAGCTTGTAGCCGAGATAGTGTCCAAGGGTCGTCCACTGCACGGCCAAGACCAAGTTGCGGAAATCGCCTGTGTCTTGGGTCGGGCCATCGTCCAGCAAGGCGTCTTCGTCCAGGACCAACTCGCGGAAAACCGAATACTCCACTCCACTTTCGAGAAAGGAGTTGTTCAACACCGGCAGCCGCGCCTGCAAAATGCCGATCCCCATCCACTCCTTGCGGTCGGGATCGGCCTGCAAAAAGGCCGTCTGGTTGAGGTATTCGCTTTTCACCTTGGGTTGCAGCACAAACTGGCCGATCTTGCGGGTGTAATCCGCCTTATTGATCAAACCCACAAACTGCGTGCGTTCATTGAGGATGGGCGCATCGCCGCTTTTGAACGCCTCACCGCGCTGGCTGAAGAGGCTGTATTTGAATTTGTTGATCACATTCAGCTTTTTGAGCGGTTCGTAATCGAACTGCACGTAGCTGTCATTGACCCAAGTGTCTCTGGCCGGCAAGATGTCCTCAACAAGGGCCAGCGAGATTGTTTGCAGGTAGAGCGTCGGCTCGCGGCGCACGTCGGGGATATTGTCCGCGACCTTTTTCAGCGAATTGAAAAACCGCAAGCGACCCCATTGCGGGTGGTCGCGGTCGTACGTGAAAACGCCGTAGGTCGCGTGGCTGCGGCGGTTGGAGGATAGCTCGTCCTCGCGCAGTCGCCCCACCGTCAATCGCGCCTCCGGCGTCAGGTATTGGCCGACATAGACATTGTAGCCCCGGTGATTCCTGCGGTAGGGGTAGTCGGGCAAGTCGTCGTTTTCAAACCGATCGATCCAGTTGTTGTTGTTGAGGTCGATGCCAAAGAGGAATTCTGGCCGATCGACGTTGTAGCGGAAAAACGGCTCTTCGTAATCCGGGATGCGATTGCTCAGCGATATATTGTCGTTCTGATTGAAATCCGAGACGAAGTCGTTGTTTTCGTCCCAGCCGGGGAAGACGATTGCGTCGGGGCCGCCCTGACCCCAGCGGGTCCAATCGGGCGTGCGATCTTGGTCGTCGTTGTCATCGACAAACTCATACATTGAGGTGCGCTCGTCGTCGTAGTAGATGTTGCCGCCCGAATCGACGATATACGCCGTCGTCGAGTAGTCGGGATCCATGCTAAAGGCCTCGCCAAACAAGAAGAACGGATACGCCTGCTTGGAAACGTTGATCATCCAAGCCGCGGCGTCGCGGGCGTGGGTGCGCAGGTTGCGGTCCGCGTTGGCGAGTGTGAGGTTGGGGTACTGGGTGTAGTCGCGATTAATATCGTACTCAGCATAGGCGTCAAAGCCCATCAACTGCAGCACTTCCATGGTAAATCCGAACACCATGTTGGCCGATGGCAGTCCGTAGTCAAAGACGACGCGCTGCTGATTTGAATTGTCTGTCACATTGCCTGCGGCGCTGCGGACATCGAATAGCACGGCACCCGCTTGCGCCAAGTCCAAACCCGTAAGCGGCGGGCTGGGCAAGCTGCCGCGCCCGATCTGGCGATCGGACCAAACCTGGATCTTGTAGTCGTTGGCCACCACGAGATCGAACTGGATATCGACGATCTCCGTCGGTCGCGGGCCAATGTACGCCAAGTCGGTAAAGTCGTAGTTGATGACGATTTGTTCCTCGCCGTCGGCAGCCAAAAACCCCTCTCGTGGGAAGCCGCCGGTAATCACCGGCCATTTGGTCGGATCGGCTACCACCTCCCGCAAGCGGAATTTCGTGCGCTTCTTGGTGTCGAAATCCTCGGCGGTAATGATGATGTCGTGGGCAAACAACGCAGCACCGCCCTGGCCGTCTTCCGGTGAATCGTCGCTCAACACCACGGCGAGGACCCGAATCGGGTCGCTGCCTTGCCCGGCCCCCAAGGTGCCGATGAACGGGTTGCGTTCAAATGCCTCGGCCAGCGTCTGCGAATGGTGGGCATTGACCATAGTCGCGCCGACCTTGACAAAATCCCCCACCTGCGCCGTGGCCCGTCCCCCCATCATATTGGTCGCATTGGTCGAGGTGCTGGGCTGGAGTGCAGGGGTGGTGCCGAGGATCGCCTCGCTGGCGCGGGAAAACAACAGCGTCGCCTCGTATTTGTCCGCGGCAAAGTCCATCTGGATGCCGTTGAAACGCGGCTTTGAAAAGGTCAGCGGGGTCAGGGCAGTGCGGATGCGCTCGCCAATGGTTATCGCCAAATAATACTGATCGCGCGAATCGGCAGAGACCGTAACGGCGTTGAACCACGCATTGAACCTAGGGTCTTTGTATATCGACGAACCGAATTGGCCCGGTTGCGTCTGGTTCCAATCGAAAACTAGCCAGCCCCAGGTCTGGTAGTTCCCGTACAGGTCGTAAAACGGCCCGCCTTGGCGATTGGTGTTGACGTAGCGCTGGTACAGGTCTCGGGCGTAATTCGAGTATTCCCACTGGCGAAAACCGTAATCGACGTATAACTCCTGCGGCACGTACCATTTCTTGAGCGCCGGGTCGAGCGCATCGAAGAGGACGCCCGGGCCGCGCGGCTCAAAGGTGGGTTGGGCACCGCGCTGGGTCCCGAAACGACGGTCCAGCGACTGGCCAGTCGTCTCAGTCGCTGGCAATACCAGTGCAAAGAGGACCAGCCACGCGGGTATCCCCCTAGTTCTGCCCATTAAATCCCTCCGTTAGAAAACAAATCTTCCTAGTCATGCTGAGCGCAGCGCAGCATCCACTAATAAACCATCTCGACAATGCCCACGGCCCCTTCCCGTTTGGCATCGGTAGCCAAATCGACGCGGAAGAGGTAGATACCTGGAGGCACCTGTTGTCCGGCAGCATTCGTGCCGTCCCACTTCACCGAAAAACTCCCGCCGCCTTGCTCGCCCGCAAAGAGCGTGCGGACGCGGTGTCCAGCTAAATCGAACACGCGCACCGTAAGCGGCGCAGCATCGACCAACCGCACCAAGTCGCAGTGTATCCACGTCTCGTCATTGACCCCATCTCCGTTGGGACTGAAGATGCGCGGTTGGGCCGCGACATTAATCATCAGGCGGCCACCCGCCAACGGCACTCTTACCGCTAGATCATTCGGATCGGCAGCCCCGATAGGTATTAGATCGTCGTCCGCCTCCCCCAAATCGGCCGCATTGCCGCCGATAACCCGCTGACCGAGGTCGTCGGTAGCACTGTTCCAAGCCGTGCCGGTAAAAGTCGTGCCAAACCTCAGCACACGGCACTTGAAGCGGATTTTGAGCACTGCTGCGCGGCCCGCAGCCAAATCGCTTTCCGTGATCGCGGGAAAGCGCACCCGCAGGTGCCGCTCAGTCACCGATTCTACGGCAAAGAGGCCACTGTCGTCCTGAACGGGCAGATTGGTCAAGTCCACGCCAGTAAAATCCGCCATTTGCACCTGACCGTCGGCGTGTACCACTTCAATGGTCTCAATCTCTTCAGAGCGCACGGGCGTAGCGATCTCGAACACATCGAACCCCAAATCCACGCCCTGACGCATCTTGGTCGGCAAAACGGCATACGTAAACGACACCGGCACGCCCAGTTCAACTTGGCGCGGGACGACCTCACTGATGATCCTCTCCGTCAGCGGCGGGTTAGATACCGTAAAGGCGAGCGCACCCAACGCGCGGGCAGATTCCAAGTCTTGACTGTCGAATTCGGCCTTCAATTGGAAATAGCGGCGCGGGCCGGGCGACAGGATGGGTACGCCCAACTCATCATCGCCAATGTTTGCGGCATTTATAGCGCCCGCAGTTAGCTTATACGGCGGCGACCAGCGGCTCCAAGCGACTAAGTCGGAGCGCACGTCGCCCTTATCCGAACTTCTCAAATCGTCGTACTCGTCCTGCGTCAACGCCACCTGATTGCGCTCGTCAATGGGCAGGGCGTTGAACAGGTCGAGGGCTTCTTCAACATCGTCAATCGCGTCCAAGTCAACCGCATCGCCTGTCGCCGTGGTTGCGACCGCGCCTTCCCGCCACGGCACCTCCTCCCCGCTGCTAGAATGCAGACGAGTGAATTCCAACGGCGTGTCGTCCCAGCCGCTGCGCGAACTGATCAGCAAGCGCGACAGGCGCTCGGACCCGAAGTGCTCCTCCTCCCAGCGGATGCGCCCCCACAGCGCCAATTCCTCGCCAAAATCGAAGATGTTGGAAAGGTAGTCGGCGCGGGGCACAAACCCGGAGCCAAACACGCGGAATTCCGCAACCTCAAACCCCACGGTGGTCTGCGATTTCAGGCGGATATAGCGGACGTATTGCGGCGGGATGGTCAATTCGACGACCGGCTCTTCGTTTTCCGTCTCCAGTTCGACGGTAGTCAGCACTGGCTGATTGGCCACCTGTGTTTCTTCGCTGCCGTCGTTGAGCAGCAATTCAAAGCCGCGCAGGAAATCGTTCTGGAATGGGAAATCCGGAGCGAGAAAATCAGGGTGTGCGTTGCGGGGGAAAAACTGGATTCGCTCGACGCCGAACCGCGCGCCGAGATCGAAATCCATGATTACGCCGAGCGAGTTGACCTGACTTCCCCCGCGAGCCGTCTTGCGCTCAAAGGCGGTCGTGGGATCGTCGTCGATCATAAAAATTAGCTGGTCTTTTATGACCTGCGACAAAATAGTCGGCGCGCCGAGGCGACCACCGCGGTCGAGGAGGCCCAAGGCGATATTTACAGTCTCATCTGCCTGTTGCGGCGACAGCCAGCCCACCCGGTCGCCAGCATCAAATTCGAGCACATTGCCTGGAGTGTTGCTAACCTCAATCTCGGTCGGACTGGTTTGTATCAAAGCCGCGATAGTCCCGCCGCCGCTCGCCCACGTCAAACCGTCCTCACCGCCGATGACAATCGTGCGGCGCTCCGCCCCTAGATTCTGCACCGCCAACAATACCAGCACCAGCGCCTTCGCACGCGGATACAACACAGCCGACTCTCTTCCTATATGGTCAATACGCCACATGAAGCAGGCGCTGCACGCCCGTTTGCCGCACGTCGCGATCCGAATCCGCATCAATGTCAATGCGCAAAATGTAAATTCCGGGCGGCACCAGTTGCCCCTGCTCGTCATCGGCCGCCCAGTCGAGTACGTATTTTCCAGCTACTAGGGACTTCTGGGTATCAAGGCGGCGCACCAGCCGCCCGCCTAAGTCGTAAATCCGCACTTTGACCGGGCGCTCGCCACTCAATCGACGCACGGTAAAATCAATAGTCAGCGCGTCGTTGACCCCATCGCCGTTGGGCGTTACTACCTCTGGCTGGACGCCTAGGTCGCCGAGCACGTTATTGTCCTGCACCGAAGCGAGAATTTGCAGCCCCTGACTCTGGGCCAGTTCGGTCACGTCCGCGGGATCGACCTGTTGCCACGAGTTGGCCAGCGACGAATTGCCCAGCGACGCTTCGAGCACTGCCCCAGGGGAAAACAGCGCCGTCGTAAACCGCACCTCAACCAGATCGACTCCTCCGCCCCGTTTTACCACCTGATCGAAGCGCAACCAGAGTGAATCCGAACGCGTCTCCACCACCTGCACATCGGCCAGCTCTTCGGCTTGGCCGCTATCCCACTGCGCCGTGCTGCCCCAGCGCAACGCGCCGAATTCGAGCGACATATCTGGCGGCGTGCGCACTAGGATCTCGTCAAAGCCCAAATCCTGCGACGTGAAGGTCGGCTTGACAAACAGCGAAACCTCCTGCGGCGCGCCCAAGCGCTCAAAAATTCCAACATCCAGTTCGCCTTGCAGTTGTTTGGCTACCGGCGGATTGAAGTTCAAGCGAATAGAGTTCAGTCTGGCGGCGTGCATGGGGTCTGTGGTCGTCAACCGGGCGCGCAAGGTCAGGTATTGGCGCGGGCTGGGCGAGGCAATCGGGTCGCCGGAACGCGCGTAGGGCGCACTCCAGTTGCTCCAGTCGGACCCGGCTATCTGCAGGGTGTCGATCCGGCCTTTTTTGAAAAAGCCCAGCTTCGCGTATTTGCCCTCCGAGACTTCCACGCCGCCGCTGTCGTAGTACCGATATGCTTCGGCGACCTCATTGCCAGTGCGAGTCTGAATTTGCACAGACGTACCCGGGGGCGTGTCCGCCTCCCATTCGATCGACACTAGATTCTTGGCCCCTTGCAATGGGATCAACCTCGACTCCAACTCCACCTCGGGATGGTGCCCTTCGCCGTAGATCTGCACTTCTCGGACGCGCGCTTTATTTCCCTCCCGGCCCGACTCGCTGCTGGAAAAGGGATAGGCTATGCGCATAAAGCGGGCCGGCGTCGGCTCAAAGGTGTTGACTTCATACGCCGTGCCTAGGCCGCGGACCTGTGCGGGCACCCTCCACAGCCGACCGCCACCTGGAGCGGGAGTGCCGTCCGAAGTCTGGATTGCGTAGCGGTGAAAACTGGCTCCCGCCAACCGGCCGCCAGCAACGCTGAGGCTGTACCATAGCTGCACGGTGTCTAGCCAGTAGGAAGCGCCTAGGTCGAACTCCAGAAAGCGCTCGCCGAATTCCACGTTCCCCGTCTGAAAGGCTTTGAGATTGAAAGTCAGATAGGTGCCTTCCCCATCTACTAGGTTGCCCACAGATCCATCGTGGGAACTCTCGGCACTGCCGTTGCGGTCGAGGATCATCCCCTGCGAAATGTTCCTGCCCACCTCATAGACGGCCAACTCAGCCAAGCGCGGCCGCTCCCGCCGATAATAGCGCACCGGGCCGCGCAATTGCTGGTCAATCGCCTCGTAGATCGCCTCCTCGACCTCTACTTCCCCCTCCCCCACTTGCTTGTAGAAAACCACATCTCCCTTGTCGCGGCTTGCCAATGCCTCGTATTCTTCCGCCGACACTTCAACGGCGCGTGCGCCATCGCTTTCGGTGATCACGACTTGCACGAAGCGCACCATATCGCCCGCAAAATCCACGCCGGGAGTGGGATTGATTAGCTCCCCTCGATTCAGGTCAAACTCGAATTCGCGCTGGTTCTTGTTGTCGCTTGGCGTGCGGTACACCATGTGCATGGGCACCTTGCCCGCGATCTTGTTGCCCTGATCGGCATTGTCGGCCGTCAGCACCGCAAACTGCAAAAAGGGATCGCCCTGCCCCTCGGGCACGAATTGCAATCCGACCCGCGTGGCATTGATCAATCGTCCCATATCGACCTGGATCCACCAGTCCCGCAATGGGCTGTCGGGGTCTGGCTCCCAATAGGTCGTTTCGTCGCCGTCGAAGAGGTTGGCGACCGCCGCCTTGTTAGAACCGGCTTCGATCGCGTCGAGGATGGTCGCGTTATCGGCGAGGCGTTGCAGGTGTTGGACAATGTCCGTTACGGCATTGTGATCCTTGGGCACGAAGGCCGGAACGACTTCGCCAGTGGCGGAGATATCCAGTATTCCCCCGACGAAGGCCCAATTATTCCAATGGCGTTGGGTGTTTACGACGACGTGGTCGGAACGCAATGTGTGATTCTGCGCCTCCACCAACCCCCACAACCCAAACCCCAAACCCAGCGCCAGTACGCACTTCCCTCTAACCATAGCCCAATCTCCTAAACTTCGGTTTCAATAGGCCCCTGAGCACTACTAATTCCCAATTCCCAATTCCTAATTGTCTCAATATGCGACCGCTACAACCCCTGCGCGCTGCCGCCTCCCCTCCTCGGTCTCTACCTCGACGCGACAAATGTAAACGCCGGGTGTCACCTGTTGCCCGTGCTCATCCAAACCGTCCCATAGCCGCCGATGGCGACCGGCCGTATCGAGACCATTGTACACCTCGCGCACCAACCCACCGGCCAAGTCCCGCACTTCCACCACCACCGGAGTCGGTGCCACCAGTTTGAGCAAATCATAGGCAATGTCCAACCCATCGTTGACGCCGTCGCCATTGGGCGTAAAAACGCCCCCGGCCAAATCGAGTGCGCCGAGGACTCGCGAACCTAGCGCGACAGCCTGCACCGAAAGGCTATTGCCGTCCCTAAGCGCCGTAGCGTCGCCGGGCTGCACCGGCTGCCAAATTTCCTGTGGGGTTTGGCTGTCGAACACGCGACCAGCAAAGACCGCTCCATAGCGAAAAATCTCGGCACTGAAATCCACCTCCATCACCTCTTCAGTGCGGTCCACGTCTAACCTCGGCACGCCTACTACCAACCGTTCAGCCCCTTCTTCGACTCGCTCAAAAGCTACCTCTTGGCCCCCGATCCGCACGCCGTCGATACTCACCAGCCGCCCGCCCTGGGACGAGATTTCCAAATGATCGAATCCCGGATCATCGACTCCGATGGTGGGCCTGATGGCGTAGGTAAACTGCGTTACCTCAGCCGTCTCCACCTGATAGGGATCAATTTCCCCCACCAGCGTCGTAACCGCCGGCGGGGACGCAGTGAACTCCACGTAATTCATCCGGCTACCTGCGGCAATATTCGATTGAAAATCCAACTCAAACTGGACAAAGCTCCTAGGCTTCGTCGCCGACCAGCGCGTCCCAACACTGTCGCCAAAATCGTAGGTCTTTGACCAGAAATCCCAATTTGCCGCGTCGCGGGTGATCTTGCCGCGCTCGGAAATTTCCAACCGCCCGTACGTGCGCAAAGTCAGCGGCCTACCCCTGTCGTCATAGCTGACCTGCTCGTCACCCCGGAATGTATAGCGCCAGTATATGTTGGGATCGACATCGCTGCCGCTCCGGCTGCGGATGTTGACCGCGGCCTCCGCATCCTTGGTCCCCGACCAGCGCAACTCGCCTAGCGAGACTTCTTTGCCGAGATCGAGGATGTTGGAAAGATACGAGGCGTTGGGCACATAGCCGGGCGCAAAAATTTCAAACTCGGCGATCTCCCAGTCCCGGGTTAGCTGCGACGGCACGAACAGCACCACGCGGCGGATGTACTCGCCGGTGAGTTCCACTTCTACGGTCGAGCGGGTGTTTTCCTTGACCTCCAACAACGCGTTGAAATACATGTTCTTGCGATTGTAAATGTCGCGGTGTGCCCTGTTGATGAAGCCCAAACAGTTGTCCGTCCTGCCAGCAGTGCAGAGGTCCACGCTACTGATCCCGGCTTCCTCATTCGTCAGCGTATTGGTCCAGATGTGGAAGAGTTCGATGTAATTGGCTTCGTTGCCAGCACGCGTGAAAAAGCGGATTCGATCCACCGCAAACAAACCGCCGAGATCGAACAGTAAAACTTTGCCGAACCGCAAGTCATCTCCCACGTTCACCTGATTGGATCCCTTCTCCTCGTAATAGGCCGTCGCAGGATCGCCGTCTTTTATCAAAATTATATCATCGGTTTCGACCCAAGCCTGAAAACCTTGGGTCTGTAGATAGCCACCGCGATCCTTGACCGTCGGTGCGATATTGACATCCGCCGGGAAGAACAACGGGGAAATGGCGTCGGGGGCAATCGTCAGGGATTCGCTTACTCCCTGTAGGTCGGGATCGAGTTCGGCCCAGCTAAATTGGACTAAATCGGCTTGTCCGCTGGCCACTTCGGGCGGCGGCGGTAAACCCTCACCACCTAGCCGATAGACGGTCAATCCCGCGACCGGGATACTACTCGCGGCCAACAAGAGCGCGGCGCAGAGGCCTCTAAATGCGACCATGACGGCATCTCCCAAGGGGAAGGCAGAAATCAGAAGGGGAGATGCACGAGACACCTCCCCTTCTGAGCTAATAGTTGGGAACGAGAAGCGAACTACTGGATATAGGCCGCCTTAATGCGTCCCCAGCTTTCTTCCTCTACCGAGGTTTCAACGCTGCTGAAATCCACGCGCGGATCGATCGGGGCCAGCAGGAAGTCCGAGCAGTTGACGCAGTCGAACCACATCTGGATGTTGGGGTTGATGCCCCAGCCGCCAGCGCTGGCTCCGCCATTGTCCTCTGCAGTGTTGTCTATGTCGTGAACAACCCAACCCAAACCGATGGTATTGCCCTCGGTGAAGGTGTGAACTAGGCTCTCGTCGGGACCGATCCAGTAGAAGTCATCCCACGCGATCGTCATTACCTCGATGCGCGCCGTGGCCTCGCCCGAGTTGACTTCGCCATCTAGCTGGAAACCGTAATCGCCCCACGGCGGCTTATCGTGCCAAGTGGATTGGCTGTTGAAGAACCACTTCCAGCCCACGGCTCGGTTGGCGTCGGGCATTTCGGGCCAGACGTAATGAGCGTTCTGGGCGAAGCGACCCTGGTTGCGCTGGCGCTCTTCGTCGTCTTCAAAATCGTCGGGGAGGGCAAAGTGCCGGTCGCCGCCGTGGTCGGCGTCGATCATGATCTCCCAGCTATCGTCGCCAGCCGCGGTCTGGCCAAAGCCTGTGCGGACCCAGAGATTATCGAAGCGCTCCATCATAAGATAGAGTCGGTTGGTCCCTGCACTCCAAGAGCCTACCACCCGAAACGACAGATTGCTCTCGTCGTTTTCGTGGCCCAAGCCGAGATAGTACTCGAAGTGCGAATCAAAGGGGACGTAGTAATCCTCTGGGACGATGTCCCATTCAGAGAGGTCGCCGTCCAAGGTCGGTTCTAGGCCAGCAGGCCACTGGAAAAGCGTACCGGAGTCGATGCCGGGGATCGGCACGTGAGCCGATACCGCGCTGGCCTGCAACATGATGCCGAGGGCCAAAATACTCGCGCTGCTCAAAATCTTCTTCATAATGCAATTCACCTCATGGGTTCGTGGTTTAAACATTCGCTAAAAAACGAAAAGTGAGCTTCTGATGCCTAAAACGGCCTCTCTTTACCTCCTTTCAACAGCTCTTAATAGTTGCTAATCGTTGCTAAATATCAGCACAATATAAAAAGAGAGCAGCAAAAGACAACTATCGGCGCGGCACTCGCGGCTGCTTTTCAACTCCTTCATCCAAGTACCAACCCGCCAGGCGTTCCGTTTGGAGACGCGGACATGGTGGCGTTTCTGTCTTGTCCAGTGGCGACAAAGGTGAGCATCGCATCAAGCCAAGAGGACGAGGAGTAGCAGCAAACGCAGCATGGGAAATCCTCCGTGAAAGAACATGGGTTGGCGACGATCTATCCGTGAAAAACCCGTTCAACGGATAGGATCAATCAATCGTCCACATAGACCGGCGGGGGCAGACCCTCCAGCGAGCAGAAGGGCACCGCGTCGGCGACGGGTTTGGCCGCGCCGGGGGGTGGTAGCTCGTAGGGATCGGCCATCGAAAAGTCAACCGTGTAGCCCAGATCGCTCAGCGCACCAAGCGTTATGGCCGAAAGGACGCTAGAACCGCCGCTTGTCATAAGCTCACCGCTCACGACACTCCCTCTCCAATGGATTCTATAGTACGGATCGTCGCTAAGGCGTCCTATTGGTACTTTTGCGCCTTGATAATCGCTGCCCCCGGCTTGATCGAAGGCCGCAATCGCTTGCGGCCCGGCAAAATGAGTATCACCATTTATGTCGCGAATCATCCTGTCCCAAGTGGTACCGATTCCCAAAACGTGTCCTATCTCATGGAGTCCTGTTCTCCACATAGCATGGAAATCCCCCTGAGAATCTAAGCTAATTCCGACACAACCAATAATCGGCATAGAGCTTGAGCGCCGCGATATTTGGGGCCCCCCAAAGCCACCTTGTCCATAAAGGTCTACAAAATTCGTGATGTAAATTCGTAGATCATCTATTTGTTCGCCGGCAGGTATGCTAATCGAGTGATCGCCGCACTGTAGATTCCTCCTAGCAGAAAACGTATAATCGGGAAGGTCCATCTGTATCGCCGCTTCCCAACGATGGGCAACTTGGTGCCATGCCTTCTGTTCTACCTCTGTGAAATCATCAAGAAAAACTAACTCAATATCGAAGGGGCTGTCCCGATCCTCAAATAGACGGTAAGGAGTAAACACTACCTCAACACCACGTTGTTGAAGGGCTGGGATATGTTCGTCGATAGAAGCATCACTTAAAAGAGGATTGCCTCTAAGATCGAGATAGCGCAGCGTGGATAAGTGGGCCAATGGCGTCAGATCCGAAATCTGGTTGCCTCTAAGATCGAGATAGCGCAGCGTGGATAAGTGGGCCAATGGCGTCAGATCCGAAATCTGATTGCCTTTAAGATCGAGATGGCGCAGCGTGGATAAGTGGGCCAATGGCGTCAGATCCGAAATCTGATTGCCTCTAAGCATTACGTTTTGCAGGTTCGTCGCCGCTTCTAAGCCGATCAGACTCTTAATTTTTATATATTCTGTCCTCTGAAAGGTTGTGTGTCCCTCCAACAGGTTTACGATCTTCCTCATATCGGCGTGGGTAATCGTCGCCCCGCGATTCTTCTTTAGCACCCTCTCAATGTATCGGCGCAGTGCCTCATCCGGGATGGAAACCGCCGCGTTTGCCGGGGCCCCGCGGGCGCTATTTTCTACGGCCACCCCGGTGAGAGTGTACTGAGTGGTGACCCAATCCGACGGCTCCCATCCGGCAGCAGCCAAAGACCGCACCCGATAATCATACGTGGTATCGCGAATCACATTGACGTTGTACGTGCGCGCTTGGGTTTCATAAGAAAACTTGTAGGTCGCATTCGAGCGGCGTTTAAATTGGACGTTATAACGCCCGCTGAACCCGGCATCGGAAGCAGGGGCAGACCAGCTTATATCGACAGAATTCCCCTCTCCTTTTTCAATGCGTACGGAACGGGGCGGGTCCACCTTGGTAGTACGTATTTTGCCAGCCGGCGTCAGCGGACCACTCTCCTTCTCACAAGCTAAAAGAAACAACAAGAGTACCGTGAAAATCATCATTTGAAACTCCTTGCTAGAGGCACATACCCCCGACCTCATGGATAGGCCGGCGGGCGGACGCCTAGTTTGTGCGTATCCTGCGTTCATCGAATCAGGACCATTTTGTTCATCAGGACTTGCTTGCTAGTACGTAGCTGATACAGGTACACGCCCGAGGTGACCGGCCGCCCCTGTTGGTCGCGGCTGTCCCAGTCGATGGCGTGATAGCCGGTTTGCAATACGTGGTGGTTCCACAAGGTGCGTACCACTTGGCCGGCCATGTTGTAGATGGTCAGGGAGACCGGGCCTGTGGCGGGTAGCTGGATATGCAACGTCGTGGTTGGA
>JAJEEZ010000256.1:0-13912 GCA_022820705.1 Candidatus Latescibacterota bacterium
TCTTGCTGACACGGGGAGACAACTTCAACGAAAAGGACGAACATGTCAATACGCCACTGCACAGTGCAGCGTGGGAAAATTCAATCGAAACCGCCCAATTGTTGATCGCGCAAGGGGCCGAGATAAACGCCAAAGCCGACAACGGCCGGACCCCGCTGCACAATGCAGCGTGCGAAAATGCAATCGAAATCGCCCAATTGTTGATCGCGCAAGGGGCTGAGATAAACGCCAAAGCCGACAACGGCCGGACCCCGCTACACAATGCGGCGAATCACAATGCTACTGAGACAGCCCAACTGTTACTAACCCAAGGTGCCGAAGTCAACACCAAGAACAGCGTGGAGGCGACACCTCTGCACTGGGCAGCAGGAAAAAATGCTACTGAAACAGCCCAACTGTTACTAACTCAAGGAGCCGAGATCAGTGCCAAGGACACATTGGGCCGGACACCGCTATACTGGGCGGCGAGGAACAACGCAACCGAAACAGCCCAACTCTTACTGACCCAAGGAGCCGACGTTAACGAAAAGGACAACAAGAGATGGACGCCACTACACGAAGCAGCAGCATACAATGCGACTGAAACAGCCCAATTGTTACTGACGCAAGGGGCCGAGATAAACGCCAAAAACTACGAGGGCCGGACACCGCTACACTGGGCGGCGGAGGACAACGCAACCGAAACAGCCCAACTCTTACTAACCCAAGGAGCTGAGATAAACGCCAAAAACGACAAGGGGCTGACGCCGCTGCACGATGCGGCAAGGATGGATGCTGCTGCTACAGCCGAACTGCTGCTTAAGCAGGGAGCCGAGGTCAACGCTGAGAGCAACGAGGGCCTAACACCGCTACACATTGCGACGGAACACAATGCTACTGAGACAGCCGAGCTATTAAACCGCTATATGTCGGCCCAAGAGGAGCAATAGCAAAAACCCAACGCAGCCGCCAACACGACCAGACCCACCCAATTGCGAGAAACGAAATGAGCAACGAACAGCTAAAAAAGACCAAAGTCCGGCGATTGGCCAAGGTCTCGGGCGCAGTGGTGCTCTTGGTCATTGGCTTCCTTGTGTTCGCCAATATCCAAGACGTCAACACCAAGAACAGCGAGGAGGCGACACCACTGCACTGGGCAGCAGCAAACAATGCGACGGAAACAGCCCAACTGTTAATAACGCAAGGAGCCGAGATCTGTGCCAAGGACACATTGGGCCGGACACCGCTACACTGGGCGGCGTGGAACAACGCGGCTGAAACGACCGAGGTCTTGCTGACACGGGGAGCCAACATCAACGAAAAAGATGAATATAGCGGGACACCACTGCATTATGCGGCGAGGAACAACGCAACCGAAACAGCCCAACTGTTACTGACGCAAGGAGCCGAGATAAACGCCAAAGCCGACAAGGGATCGACACCGCTACACTGGGCGGCCTGGTACAATGCGGCTGAAACGGCCCAACTGTTAATAACATGGGGGGCTAACGTCAACACCAAGAACAGCGAGGAGGCGACACCACTGCACTGGGCAGCAGCAAACAATGCAAACAAAACGGCCAACCTGTTGCTGACGCAAGGAGCCGAGATTTGCGCCAAAGACACATTGGGCCTGACGCCACTACACTGGGCGGCGGAGGGCAACGCAACCGAAACAGCCCAACTCTTACTGACGCAAGGGGCCGAGATAAACACCAAATCCGACAAGGGCCACACACCGCTGTATTCTGCCGCGATAGGCAATGCGACTGAAACAGCCCAATTGTTGATAATGCAGGGAGCCGACGTTAACGAAAAGAATAAATATGGCCAGACACCCCTGCATTATGCCGCGATGGTCAATGCGACTGAAACAGCCCAACTCTTACTGACCCAAGGAGCCGAGATAAACGCCAAAGCCGACAAGGGCCACACACCGCTATACGGGGCGGCGGGGAACAATGCGGCTGAAACGACCGAGGTCTTGCTGACACAGGGAGCCAACGTCAACGAAAAGGCCCAAGATGGCCGGACACCACTACACGATGCGGCGGGGAACAATGCGACTGAAACAGCCCAATTGTTGATAACGCAAGGAGCCGAGGTCAATGCTGAGAGCGACGAGGGCCTAACACCGCTACACTGGGCGGCGTGGAAAAATGCAACCGAAACAGCCCAACTCTTACTGACCCAAGGAGCCGAGATAAACGCCAAAGCCGACAAGGGATGGACACCGCTGCATTATGCGGTGTGGAAAAATGCGGCTGAAACAGCCCAACTCTTACTGACCCAAGGAGCCGACATCAATGCTAAAATCGACGAGGGATGGACACCGCTGCATTATGCGGCGAGGAACAACGCAACCGAAACCGCCCAATTGTTGATAACGCAAGGAGCCGACGTTAACGCCGAGAGCAACAGGGGATGGACGCCACTACACACTGCGGCTCGGGGAAATGCAACCGAAACCGCCCAATTGTTGATCGCGCAAGGGGCCGACATCAATGCTAAAATCGACGAGGGCCGGACACCGCTGCATTATGCGGCGAAGGACAACGCAACCGAAACAGCCCAACTGTTACTAACCCAAGGTGCCGAGATAAACGCCAAAAACGACCAGGGCCGAACGCCGCTGCACGATGCGGCAGAGACGGATGCTGTTGCGACAGCCGAACTGCTGCTTCAGCAGGGAGCCGAGGTCAACGCTGAGAGCGACGAGGGCCTAACACCACTACACATTGCGACGAATCACAATGCTACTGAGACTGCCGAGCTATTAAACCGCTATGGTGGTCGAGAGTAAATGAGCAGACTCTGGCGATAAGATTTTAATTGAAATTTTATAGTTCCCGCAACGCGGCCCCGACGCGCTCCGGCGTAAAGGGCATTTGGCGCAATCGCACCCCTGCGGCATCGAAGACCGCATTGGCGATGGCGGCGGGTGTCGGCCCCTGAGCGGCTTCGCCACTGCCGAGGCTGGGCGAGCCGGGTTGGTCGAGCAGTTTGACCAAGACGGGGGGGATTTCTGCAAAGTGCAAGACGGAGTACGTCTCCCAATCGCGGCTGGTGATGCCATCGGGGCCGTATTGCACTTGTTCTTTGAGGGTCCAACTGGCGGCCTGCAACACGCCGCCTTCGAGCTGGTTGGCCAAGCCGTCGGGATTGACGATTTGACCAGCGTCGCCAGCAATAGCGGCGTTTTCGAGGTGGATCTGACCGCTTGCTGTATCTACTGCGACAGCGAAGACGACAGCGACATAGCACTTGGCGTTTTTGTATTGGGCAAAACCGAGACCTTGGCCGCGCCCCCGACCATTGCCGCGCACGCCAGAACGCCAGTTGGCTTCTGTAGCGGCGGCTTCGATGACAGCGCGGGCGCGTGGGTCTTCAAGGTGGCGCAGGCGGAATTCTACGGGGTCGGCGGCCGCGGCATAGGCCAGTTCGTCCATAAATGATTCGATGGCGAAGACATTGGCGAAGGCACCCAATCCTCGGAGTGCCGAAGTGCGCAGCGGCGAGTCGGGCACGAAGTGCTTGACGACGCGGCGGCGAGCAAAGGCATAGAGCGGGTCGGCGTTGCGGTGAATCCCGCCGTGGGAGCCCTTGCCGGGGCTGGGTGTCGGTGGGGGTAGCGGGTCGGCGAGGTAGCGAGCGGCGAGCAGGTTGGAGGCACCGTCGATTGGTCTGGGGCGGCCCGAATGAGTGTAGCTCCAGACGTCGTGATTCCAATCGCAAATCTGACCCACAACGTCGAGACTGGCCTGAGTTTTGACGACCATAGCGGAGCCATAAGCCTCCCAAGCGTGCTCGTCGGCGCGCGACCATTTGAGCAGTACGGGGCGACCGGGCAAGGCGTGGGCTAGGAGCGCGGCGTCAAGGGCTACGTCGTCGGCACCGTTGTGGCCGTAGCAGCCAGGCCCTTCGCAGTGGAGAACGCGGACTTGCTCGTCAGCCAAGCCGAGGGCGGAAGCGAGAGAGCCGCGCAAGGGATAGGCACCTTGGGTATGGCTCCAGACCTTGAGGTGATCGTCCTGCCACAGGGCAGCGGCGGCGGCCGGCCCCAAGGCCGCGTGCATGTGATAGGGGCGGTAATAAGTTGCGTCGAGGGTTTGCACGGCGCTGGGTGGGGCTTTGATCGGTGGAACGGGCCCGTCCTGCGGAACGCCATCGACGACGAGGAAGTCTTGGGATGGTTTGGCCAGCAGGTCGGTGTAGAGCGTGTCTGACGAGGGCAAAGGGGCTGGATGCCAGCGCGCGCTTTGACGTAGCGCGGCCGCGGCTTTTTCGGCTTGCTCTTCGCGCTCGGCTAATACGCCGATGAAAGAGCCGTCGCAGATTATAGCGAGGACGCCGGGTAGGTCGGCGGCAGAGCCTTCGTCAAAGGTCGCTAGGGTAGCGGCGTAAGTCGGCGGGCGGATCACGCGACCGTGCACCATGTCGGGCAGTTCCAAGTCGTGCACGAATGAAGGGGTGCCGGCGATTTTGGCCGGTAGGTCGAGACGCGGGAGCGACTGACCGACGAGAGTGTAGTCGGTGGGCGATTTGGGCTGGCCGATGTTAGGCTCGGTCTCGCCGAAGAGTTGGCCGCCTTGTAGCGCCCAGTAGGTCGTATCGTTACTGCCATCGCTGATGGTGCCGTCTGCGATGGCGAGATTTTCGACGGGGACCTCTAATGCCGCGGCCGCTTTGGCTAATAATAGATGTCGCGCGTCGGCCGCGGCTTGGCGGAAGGCCGAACCGGCGGTCTGGATCGAGTTGCTGCCAGTGGTGGAGGCGATAGGTGTGCGCTCGGTATCGGCACGCTCGACGCGGATACGCGCGAAATCAACGTCCAACTCCTCAGCGGCGATTTGCGCGATGGCAGTCAGAATGCCCTGACCGATCTCGACATGGGCGACTTTGAGTATCACTTGACCATCGGTGTCGAAGCGAATGAGGGAGTCGATGCTCATAGAGCTATTTCTTGGGCGGCGCGCTGTATGGCGCAGATAATGCGATTGTGAGTGCCGCAGCGACAGATATGCACGTCGAGGGCGCGGCAGATATCGCGGCGAGTGGGCTGGGGATTATCATCGAGCAGGGCTTTGGCGGCGATGATCAACCCGGCGCTGCAATAGCCGCATTGGGCGGCTTGCTCGGCGATAAAGGCGCGTTGCAGGGGATGGAGATCAGCGGGTGTGCCGAGGCCTTCCAAGGTCGTGATCTCGGCGTCGCCTACGGCGGAGACGGGCGTGGCACAGGAGGGCACGGCTTGTCCGTCAATCAGCACTTTGCAGGCACCGCATTGCTCTAGGCCGCAGCCGAACTTAGCGGCTTTGAGCCCAAGGTCGTTGCGCAGGATTTGCAAAAGCGGCGCGTCTGGATCGGTATCGAGGCGATGGGTTTCCCCATTGACCCTTAATTTGATCACTTTGGTCATGTTTCAGGCTGTCTCTATAAATGCGTCACTCGGCAAGACACCCAATTTGCTATGAGGCTACAACATAGGGGCCTTAAAGATGCTAGGAAGCGATTGGAAAGACAATCAAC
Organism: Candidatus Latescibacterota bacterium; assembly: GCA_022820705.1. Taxonomy (GTDB): domain Bacteria; phylum Latescibacterota; class UBA2968; order UBA8231; family UBA8231. Next base: position 5,509 of record JAJEEZ010000256.1, read on the forward strand.
CCCACAGCGCCCTGAGCCGAGGCGACAGGATATCCACGTCCCGGTCGAAGATGTGGCCTTCCCAGACCCGATTTTCCTCAGGCGTCGAGCGGTCATAGGAATCTTGCATCAAATCCGGCAGGTCGAGAGTGTGGAAGCGCGTCTTGAAAAAACCATCGTCAGAGAGCTCAACGCTGCGATACCCCAAGGGAAAGCCGATCAGACAGGCCGTATCGACAACTAGGTAGTCGCGGTAGGCAGTGATGCGATTGATGTGGCGGTGGCCGGTGAAAGCGGCGACGATAGCAGGGCTTTCGTCGAGCGTCTTGACCAGACGAGGCGCGCCTTCGACCACGCCGCGATCCCAAGCGAAATCGGGCAAAATCCAAGTGTGCATAACGAGCAGCAGGGCGCAGCCATCGGCTAGCGCTTGATCAGCGGCAGCGCGCAGAGCCTCGTCTAGCGCGTCGGTCCAGACGCCAGACCCTTTCTCAAAGACATCGCAGTCGTAGAAGACATGGGCCAGCGCCAAACGCAGGCGCGGCGCAGCATCGACGACGGTCAGCGGGTCGGGATAGGGAAAACGGGCGGCAAAACCGTCGAAGGACCCGCTCTGGGCGTCGCAATCGTGGTTGCCGGGGACTGAGTAGAAGGGAGCTTCAATCCGCGCGAAGGCCGCAGCCGCCTCGTCAACCGAACGCAAATAAGTCTCGGTGGGCAGGTCAAAGGCCGACCCGCCGCAGAGAAAGTCGCCGCCGTGGACGACAAAGTCGAAAGCCTCCGCGTTGAGAGCGGGGGGGATTGCGTCGTGTACCTCTTGGCTGCGGGTGAGCATCTTGGGAGCGCCGTAGTCTTCGGGGGCGTCGGGGTAGTGGTGGGTGTCGGTGAGGAAGGCAAAGCGGACGGACATGGAAACGGCTCCTTGTGGTCTATGTGAGCATAGGTCAAGTAAGACGAGGGGCCCTATGTTCCGAGTGAGTTGTGGACGCCCTAGAGCGCCCGACAAGCCAGGGAACGTAGCGGTTCAGTAGCCAAACAAAAGGTACACAGGCGATCAGCGACAGCGCAGTCACAAACCCGCAGACCCCAACCAGCAGGAGTTGTGATTCGGCGAGTTGCAGCGCACCGGCGAGCTGGTGATTGACGAAGGCGAAGAAGAACCCGTTCAGCCCCATGAGAATCAGGGTATTGCGGCCCAGCCAAGATATCCAGCGCCACTGTGGTGTAAATAGCGACAGGCCAGCAACCGCAAAGCATCCGGCCAGTGCGGTGACGGCAAACAGAAAGGGATCGCCGTGCTGGGAAAGGTTGATCAGCACGACAGGAGTTAGCCCGGGGTGCGAGTTTCCCGGATTGAGGTTGAACGTGGATAGCAGCAGCGCGATGCTGGTGAGCAGGATGAACGCTTGTGCTCGATTCGTGAGTCGCTCAAGCGCCTGAGTCCGCCGCAACAGGTGTCCTAGCAGATAGATTCCGTAGAGCAGAATCGCTTCGCGTTCGAACCAGACGTCGCTGAAGCTCGGGACATCGTGGTTCAGCCATGCACCGCTGACCCAGAACGCGGGAATGGCCAGCGCCACGGCGACCTCGGAGCGCAGTACCCGAACGGCCAGAAAGTGGTAGAGTTCCACGACAAACAGACAGATGACGAACCAGACCGGGATGTTGAGAGGGAATCCGGTCCGGAGAAAGCGCATCGCCGCCCACGCCATCTCATCACCGAAGGTCCACTCCTCGTTTTCAGGCCACAGTGAACGAGAAATCAGCGCGACATTGAGCTTCTGCAGGTTCGCCTGTGAGGGATCCGCGCGATACTGATCGAGCAGGGTCCGGCTAGCCTTGGTATGGCTTATGTAGGAGAGGTCATCGAGGGTGAATAGCCCTTTTTGTTTTACTACCTCGTTGAGCCCGGCCAGTATCTGCTGGCGCACGGCATAAGGGATCGAGTCCGCCTGTGCCCACTCGAAAATCAGCGCTTGCTGGTCGGAAGGGAACTTATTCCAGATCTCTGCGCGACTGCGGTCGTCTGACTGTGATCCTGATGCAAGACGCTTGCAGAGATCTGTGAATCTCTCTTGATCAAACCAACGTAGCCGGAATTCTCTAGGCCTGTTCTCCACGTCGGGCGGAAAGAGGTGCTCGATAGCCACGCCCGGTGCGATGAGCAGGGAGAAGAAGAGGGCGGGAAGTATGCGCATCAGCAGGCCGCGCTTGAGGAAAGCCCAAAACCTTCCAGCTTCGGTACGTGCGAAAAAACCGGCAATGAAAATGAACAGCGGCATGTGGAACGCATAGATCAATCGTTCCTGCAACAGAGCCGCTTCGTTACCTGTCTGGTAAACTCGCTCCACGAAGTGGCCATAGAATACTAGGATCATGCCGTACGCTTTGGCGGCATCGAGCCAGAAGATGCGTTGGGGATCCGAGACGCTACTCATGGAAGGGAAGGTAGCGCCGCGGCTGCACAGTGCCAAGCGTGGGTGTTCATAACGCAACGGAAACGAACGTGTGCCCATTCGCGAAAATCAGCATTATCTTCTAAACCTCGACGAATGCCCCGGCTTGGAGGCTTTTGTGGTCGGCAGCCAAACGCGTAGTTATATCTTCGCAGAGGAGATTGGCAAATGCCCTATATAGACATCATTCCCCTAAAGCGGGCCACCGGCCTGCTCAAAAAGCAGTACGAAGCCGCCCTCGCTCGGGCCGGGCGCATTTGGGGCATTGTCTCCATTATGAGCCTCAACCCCCGGGCCATGAAGGTCTCACTGGATTTTTACAAGACCCTCATGTACGCCCCCTCGCCCCTGAGCCGAAGCCAACGCGAAATGCTGGCCGTAGTCGTTTCAGCCACGAATCATTGCGTGTACTGAATACGCTCCCACGCCCACGACCTCCGTGCTGAGGTCGCCCGCGATTTTGCCGTTGCAGAAGGAACTCCAGCCGACCAGCTAGTACACCAGTTGTCCACGGACTGGCATCGGGCCGATCTGTCGCCAGCCGACCGTGCCCTATGCGCCTTTGCCGAAAAACTGACCCAGCGACCCCAAGACTCAACCGCTGAGGACATTGACCAATTGCGGCAGCACGGCTTTGACGATCGCGGCATCCACGACGCCGTTCAGATCGTCGGCTATTTCAACTACATCAACCGCGTAGCAGAGGCCTTGGGCGTCGAGCCTGAATCCTTTATCCGCCCTTGGGAAAAATCCGCGGCCGCTCCCGACTAGTCCGTGAAAAGGAGCAACCCGCAATGGCCCCTGTTAAACTAGTACTCGTTATTACTTTCCGATGTTACGCAATCTTATGCACCTCTGCTGCGGCCACTTCGACAAGCTCAGTGGCCAGGTACTGAGCTCCGTCACCGGGCACTGAGCCTGTCGAAGTGCCGCGTAACGTCAGTTGCTATTCATGCCCCAAATCGTCGTTGAAAACCTAGTCAAAACCTACCGCATTGCCGAGCGTCGCCCCGGCCTTTGGGGAGCCTTCCGGGGCATTGTGCAGCGCTCGCACCGCACAATCCGGGCGTTGGACGGCATCTCTTTCTCCCTAGAAGTCGGCGAACTAGTCGGCTATATCGGCCCCAATGGCGCTGGTAAATCCACCACAGTCAAAATCCTCTCCGGCATCGTCGTCCCCGACTCGGGCCGCTGCGAGGTCCAAGGTCGCATCCCTTGGCAGGACCGCATTGGCCACGTCAGCCGCATTGGCGTGGTCTTCGGCCAGCGCACCCAGTTATGGTGGGACTTGCCAGCCATTGAGTCCTTCGATCTGCTGCGCGACATCTACAAAGTGCCCACCAACGACTACCGCCGCCGCCGCGACGCACTCATCGCCATGCTGGAACTCGATTCCTTCCTCGACGTACCCGTGCGCCAGCTCAGCTTGGGCCAGCGCATGCGCTGCGATCTGGTGGCGGCTCTGCTCCACGGCCCCGGCCTGCTCTTTTTGGACGAGCCGACCATTGGCCTCGACGCGGTTTCCAAACTGGCGATGCGCGACTTCATCAAAGAACTCAACCGCCGAGAGAGCACCACCGTCATCCTGACCACCCACGACATGGACGATATCGAAGCCCTGTGCGACCGGGTCATGGTCATCGGCGACGGCACCATCCTCTCCGACGGCAGCCTCGCCGACCTGCGTGCCCGCGTCTCGTCCGAGCGCCGCCTCATCGTCGATTTAGTCGATGCCACAGAAACCATCGAAGACGAAGCCGCGCGCGTCGTCCAGCGCGATGGCCCCCGAGTGCATCTCAGCTTTGCGCCCGAACGCATCTCGGCCCCAGCTCTCATCAGCCGCATCACGGCCCGCCACGAAGTGCGCGACCTCTTTGTGGAAAATCCGCCCATTGAAGAAGTCATCGCCCAACTTTATCGGAACCGCCCTTGATGCGGCCCTACCTGTCCGTCCTCAGCGCCCGCATCCGCATGTTGCTGCAGTACCGGGCTGCGGCCCTAGCCGGCATGAGCACGCAGTTGTTTTGGGGCCTCATTCGGGTGATGATCTTCGAAGCCTTCTACCGCACGGCAACCCAAGCGCAGCCCATGACCTACGCCGAAGTGGTCAATTACGTCTGGCTGGGTCAGGCTCTGTTCGCCCTCTTGCCTTGGCAACCCGACGACGACGTGCGCACCATGGTGCGCACAGGCACGGTGGCCTATGAGTTGGTGCGTCCCGTCGATCTATACACTTTTTGGTACAGCCGCGCCCTCGCCAACCGCATTGCCCCCGCCCTGCTGCGCTCCGTGCCGCTGTTCTGCGTGGCCTTCCTCTTCTTCGGTCTGCAAGCTCCCGCGTCCCCAGGTGCTGCGGCAGCTTGGGCCTTGGCCACGGTGGGTGCTATCTTGCTGGGCGGAGCCCTGTCCAACTTGGTCAACATCTCCTTGATGTGGACCATCGCCGGCGAGGGCTCCATGCAAATGCTGTCGATATGCATCTTTGTCTTTTCGGGCATGGTGATCCCCTTGCCGCTATTTCCCGACGAGATCCAACCCATACTCGACTTCTTGCCTTTCCGCGGCTTGGCCGACACCCCGTTCCGCCTCTACATGGGGCACATTCCCGCGTCGCAAGTCTGGTCGGTGGTGGGGCATCAGCTCGCGTGGACGCTAATACTGGTGAGCCTGGGCCGCTTCTTCCTCTATCGCGGCACCCGCCGCCTAGTCGTCCAAGGAGGCTAACCGTGCTCGATGGACTGCGCCTGTACGGCCGCTATATCGGCATTTCCTTCCGCAGCCAAATGCAGTACCGGGCCTCTTTCATCATGCTGTCCGTGGGCCACGGCGCGATGACCGGCTTGGAATTCTTGGGCATCTGGGCGCTCTTCGACCGCTTCACCGCCCTCGACACCTGGAGTCTGCCCGAAGTGGCCTTTTTTTACGGCCTAATCAATATCGCCTTTGCCCTGTGCGACGCCTTCTCGCGCGGCTTTGACTTATTCGCCTCTACGGTCAAAAGCGGCGACTTCGACCGCTTGCTGCTGCGCCCCCGCAGCACGGCCTTGCAACTGGCCGGACAGGAACTCACCCTCAAGCGCATCGGCCGCATCACCCAAGGCTTGGTCGTCCTGCTGTGGGCCTCACATGCCCTAGAGCTAGCCTGGACGCCGGACAAGCTGCTCCTCGTCTTGCTCACCATTCTCGGCGGCGCTTGCCTGTTTTACGGCCTCATAGTGCTACAAGCGACGCTGGCTTTTTGGACCACTGAGAGCTTGGAAATCGTCAATACCGTAACCTACGGCGGCGTGGAGACAGCTCAGTACCCGCTAGCGATTTACCGCGAGTGGTTCCGCCGCTTTTTCACCTACGTCATCCCCCTCGCCTGCGTCGGCTATTACCCGGCGCTGGGGATTTTGGAGCGCCCTGACCCCTTGGGTTCAGGCCCGTTATTCCAATGGCTGGCCCCAGTCGTGGGCCTGCTATTTTTTGCAGTCTGTCTGCGCGTCTGGCAAGTGGGCGTACGGCACTACCGCTCTACCGGAAGCTGACTTTAGCGATGCAGCGCCGCCGAACAATTGGGCCCGATGGTCGGGTTGGCTTCGGCACCTCATTTGCCTTGATGCGGTCCGGCAGATATTTACCTTTCTTCCCCAGCGTGCCACGCCGTCGATAGGAGTAAAGGCAAATGAAAGTCCGACCTGACCTCGTCCCCGAAACCGAACGGGACCATCTCGAAGTCATCCAGTTCACGGATGAGTCGATCCCTTCATCGCATGTTTATATGGAAGCGCAGATCTTCACGCCCGATTCCCAGCGGCTGATCCTCCACCGCTCAGCGCACCCGCACGGCTCAGATCCCAAGGACCCCGAGCACCAGTTTCTGATTTGCAACCTAGAAGACAATTGCAGCCTGACGCCGATCACCACCGAACTTGGAACGACGGGGCCGTCTATCTCACCAGATGGCGACTACCTGTACTACTTTGTCAATGAAACAGAGTTTGGGAGAGGTGGACGACTGACGCTGAAGCGGGTCGGGCTAGATGGGTCTGAACGCGAGATCATCTACGTCCTCGATCACGCGATTCCAGAGACCAATTTCAGGTTGAGCCGACCGTATCCGCTTTCGACGATTTCATCCGACGGCCGGCGCATCGCCATCTCGGGATTCCTCGGGGAAGGCAAAAGCGCAGGGGCGCTCTGGGGTCTGCTGGTCTTCGAGATCGAAGAGCCATCCGTACAGCTGGTCCTTCACGGTCCCACCTGGTGCAACCTACACCCGCAGTACACGCGTCAAACGGACCCCGTGGCTTCCCACGACATCATGATCCAAGAAAATCACGGGAATATCATTACAGCCGATGGCAAGGTGGAAAAGCTCACCAGTGGACTGGGTGCGGACATCCACCTAATCCGGGACGATGGAACGGATCTGCGCGACTTCCCCTGGGGCAGGGATGGCAACGAGTTCTGTCAGGGGCATCAGTGCTGGCAGGGGAGAAGCGACATTGCCATCACCAGCACCTCGACGCGCGAACCAGACGAAAGACAGCTCATCTCGGGCAGGGCGGCAGCCCACGTCGGCGATGAAGGCATCAACACGCCGGGCGGATGGCGCAACGACCTATCCCGCTCCTTTGCCGGACCCGATTTTTGGCATTTCGCAACAGACCGAGACGGGACCCGCTTAATCACAGATGCAGGCCCGAAAGACGGGGGCGGCGCGGTCTGGCTGTTCGACCTTCCCGGGGAAGAAGAAGGCGCGCTCGCGAATGCGCGGAAGATCGCAAACCCCGGATCGTCCTGGCAGAAAGACACCCACATCCATCCTTTCCTCTCGCCGAACGGACGATCGGGCTTCTTCAATTCCGATGAAAGCGGCCTGTTGCAGGCCTATATGGTGCGCGGCTGGCAAGTGACGTAAAGCGCTGACCATGAGCCAGTCCAAGCGCATCGCCCACGCCGACCTAGAACAATTTTTCCTCGACGCCCTCGCAGCCATAGGGGTACCGCCGCACGTAGCTGCGGTCGAAGCCCAAATCGGCGCGGAAGTGGACCTACATGGCGGCCACACCCACGGCGTCGCCCTGTTGCCCTCGACAATCAATTACATCCGCCAAGGTATTTTGGCACCCGATCCCCGCTTTGAAACCATCGTCGAGTACCCAGCCTCCCGGCTGGTCGATGCCGGCGGCGGCATTGGCCGCTTCTCTTCAGCGCAGGGCATGGATTGGGCACTCGAACGGGCACAGCAATACGGCGTGGGCACCTGCGTCGTCCGCAGCGTTGGGCATTGGGGGCGCGGCCATAGCTACGCCTTGCGAGCCGCTCGCGCTGGGCTAGTCGGCCTAGCCTTCACCAACGCGTTCGCCAACTTTCCCGCCTGGGGCACGCGCGTCCCTTCCCTAGGCAACAATCCCCTCGCCATTGGCATTCCCACCGCCGACGGCGAGCCTGTGGTCCTCGACTTGGCCATGACCCAATCCTCCATAAGCCGCGTGCGCCAAGCCGAGGCCGCCGGACGTAGCGTCCCCGAAGGTTGGGGCCTCGACGAGCGCGGCAGGCCCACTACGGATCCAAGTGTTCTGCTGCAATCGTGGCGCTTTTTGCCCATGGGTCAGCACAAAGGTTCAGGACTAGCTTTTATGGTCGATCTGCTCACGGCTGGACTGGCCGGCGGCCTCCTCGCTTTTGAGCAGGGCACCGAGGAGCGGCCGACGGATTCGGCCGGCGGCTCCACCAAGTGCTTTATCGCCCTCAAGCCCTTTGGAGACTGGCTGCACGACCGCAGTGCCGATCTGAAAGCCCATATTAAATCGGTAGAAGCAGCACCCGAGCAGGGCCTCGTGCAGTGGCCGGGCGAAGGCAGCTACCAGCGGCGCGCCGACTACCTAAAACACGGCATCGCCCTCGAAGCCACCTTGGCCGCCCAAGTAGAAGAACTGGCCCGCGATTTAGATATACCATTCCGCTGGGCTTGAGCGTCA
>JAJEEZ010000636.1:0-8993 GCA_022820705.1 Candidatus Latescibacterota bacterium
ACGGCCAGCCAAACATCTATGCGCTCTTTATGGCGGTCAGTGCCATACTACTGCGTGAAAATGGAGATTTCGTATTTATCACACCTCGAAGTTTTACGTCCGGCCCTTACTTCAGGCAGTTCAGAAACGTTTTCTTTGACATGATCCGACCAACGGAAGTCCATGTGTTCGGCTCTCGACGCGACGCCTTCAGTCGGGACGAGGTGCTACAGGAGAACGTCATTGTCTCCGGCACCCGTTATAATCTCCGGCGTTGGGACAAGACCGACTCGCCGTTTGTCATTTCATCAAGTCGCGGGGTCCGTGATATCGGTGAATCCGACCGTCGCGAGATTCCGTTAAACACGGCTCTCGACCTCGATTCCACAAACAAGATTCTCCGCTTGCCGATCTGTGAAGGAGATGACGACGTGTTGGCGCTGGTGGATTCATGGCCGGAGAGCCTCCGCAGCTTCGGCCTAGATATCTCGACCGGCCCCGTAGTCGCCTTCCGTGCAACGGAGTTTATAGACAAGGAAGGCAAGGTGCCGGATAGCCATGTCCCGCTCCTGTGGATGAACCATGTACACGCCATGCAGGCCACTTGGCCGCTCAACAGACACAAGCCAGAGTACATCAAGCGTTCCGGCACCGAGGCACTTCTGCTACCGAACAGGAATTATGTGCTCATGCGCCGCTTTAGCGCCAAGGAAGAGGCACGCCGGCTGACCTCGGCTCCCTACATCGCGACGGAATTTGCGACCCCCAAGGTCGGATTCGAAAATCATCTCAACTACATCCACCGGCCTGGAGGCACGCTCGCCGATGACGAAGCATGGGGGCTGGCGGCGCTCTACAACAGCCGATTGCTCGATACATGGTTCCGTGCGGTCAACGGCAACACCCAAGTGAGTGCCACCGAACTGCGTGCCATGCGGCTTCCTCCACACCAAACGATCATCACGCTTGGTCAGTGCGTGAAGCATCTCGCGGACCCTATGAAAGGCCTAGATCGGCTTGTCATGGACCTGATTGCCCATCCCGAGTTGGAGGAGGCAGTCGTTGGCCAGCATTGAAGAAGCTAGGGAAATCCTCAAGGCACTCGGCATGCCTCTGGCGCAGCACAACCAGATGTCGGGCTTGACACTGATCGCCCTGTGCGGGCTGACGCCCGATGCCCCTTGGTCGGACGCAAAACGGGGAGCGTGTACCGTCACCAAGGGCATCATGGATCACGTCAAGGCGCACTACGGTACCGAATACGCACCCAATACTAGGGAAACTTTTCGCCGTCAGGTGCTCCACCAGTTTGTTCAGGCGCGAGTCGCCGATTACAACCCGTTTGAACCCGACCTTCCGACCAACAGCCCGCGTGCTCACTACGCTATCACAGAAGCGGCCTTGGAATCCGTGCGTCACTATGGGACGAAAGGTTGGGATTCAGCCGTGGAAAAATTCCGCCACGAGCAGGGCACTCTTGTAGAGCGCTACGAGCGCGAACGGCTTCACACCATGATTCCGCTCAAGCTAGCCGATGGACAGGAGCTTCAGTTCTCCCCAGGCAAGCACAACGAGGTGCAAAAAGCTGTCGTGGAAGAATTCGGTCCCCGCTTCGCTCCCGGTTCACGCCTGCTCTATGTCGGCGACACTGCCAAGAAGGACCTATACGTGGACGAGGAGAGCCTTGACGAACTCGGCATCCCGATCACCGACCACGGCAAAATGCCGGATGTCGTGTTTTACGACGCTGAGCGAAACTGGCTGTTTCTCGTCGAGGCGGTAACATCACACGGCCCCATGTCACCGACGCGGATCGTCGATCTGGAGAACATGCTTTCCGAGTGCTCCTCGGGTGTCGTTTATGTTAGTGCCTTCCCGGATTTCGGAGAATTTCGGAAGCACCTGAAGAATATCGCTTGGGAAACGGAAGTATGGCTTTGCGACACTCCTGACCACATGATCCATTATGATGGCGATAGATTTCTCGGTCCCAGACAATGAACTCGGACGATCTATGGGCGCACAAATCAGGATGATGGGCTTCCAACGATACTATCTTTAATACTCACTGACCGTTTCGCGGCACGGCCCATCGAGGAAAGGGCCTGCCAGCAAAATATAGGTCTTCATACCCCCACCCACCCCCGAGGCCACCATGCCCGACATCCCCATCACCATCGGCTCCGACCGCCAACTACTACTTGACCGCCGCCTCATCAACGACCTACAAGACGCCCGCCAAGTCCTCCACCAGCCCATGCGCCGCAACGCCGCAGTGCGCATCGACCATCCTTGGGAAGAAGGCGGCCTCGCCTACGCCGTGCTCTTCAAAGACGGCGACCGCTTCCGCGCCTGGTACCGCTGCATCCCCCACGCCGACAACAACAAAACCGACCGCGCCTGCACCGCCTACGTCGAAAGCAGCGACGGCATCACTTGGCACAAACCAGAGTTGGGCCGAATCGACTTCCAAGGTTCGACGGCCAACAACTTAGTCATCGACGATCCCGACCTAGTCAACTTCTCCCCGTTCCTCGATCCACAAGCCCCAGAGCAAGAGCGCTACAAAGGCATCGGCCGGCGCGGTGCCATTTACACGGCGACCTCGCCCGACGGCTTCCACTGGCACAAAAACCCCGAACCCGTACAGACCGAAGGCCCGTTCGACTCGCACAACATCGCCTTCCGCGACCCGTGGACCGGCCAGTATGTCATGTACACTCGCGGCATTCGCAGCGACGGCGAACTAGGCCACGGTGCCACTCGCGCCTTTAAGGAAGGCGTGCGCTGGATCCGCCGCGCCACCTCCGACGACTTTGTCCACTGGAGTCCGCTAGAATCCATCTACACCGGCGACGCGCCGCTGGAGCACATGTACACCAATTCCTGCGTTCCCTACGAGCGCTCCCCCGGCCTCTACCTGATGTTCCCTTCGCGCTTTGTCAACAGCCGCAGCCCCACGCCCGACTGGCCGTATCCTGGGGTCAACGACGGCGTGCTGATGAGCAGTCACGACGGCCTCCACTTCGACCGCCTCTTCCCCGAAGCCTTTGTGCGCCCGGGACCCGACCCCGGCAATTGGCACGACCGCAGCGTGTACATCATGCGCGGCCTGCTGCGCACCGGACCAGCCGAACTGTCGCTCTACATGACCGAGAACTGGCGTATGCCCACCTCCTGCATCCGCCGCCTGACCATGCGCCTCGATGGCTTCGCCTCGGTGCAAGCGCCCTATCGCGGCGGCCAGTTCACCACCAAGCCCCTCATCTTCAGCGGCGATCAGTTGCGGCTCAACATGGCCACTTCTGCGGCCGGCAGCATCCGCGTCGAAGTCCAAGACGAAAACGGCAAGCCCTTCCCCGGCCTGTCGCTGGCCGATTCGCCCGAGCTTTTTCAGGATCAGACGGATTTAGCGGTGGAATGGGAATCGGGCGCTGAGGTAGGCCCGTTGGCTGGACGGCCGGTGCGCCTGCGCTTTGTGATGTACGACGCCGACTTGTACGCACTGCGCTTTTGCCGCAAATGAAGAATAGGAGACAAAACCCATGTACCAATCAGTAGATGTCGCCGCCATTTCCTTCCGGCCCAAAAAATTCGACCTAGCCGACAACGCCGACCGCTTGGAGGCCATGTTCCGCTCCGCTGCCAAAGGCGGAGCCCAACTGGCCTTGGCACCCGAAGGAGTGCTAGAGGGCTATGTGGTCATGGAACTGATCACGGGGGAGGAGCCAGAAGAACGGATGCGGGACGTGGCCGTCACCACGCGCGGCCCGGTCATTGGCCGTTTTCGCGAACTCGCCCGCGAATTGGGAATATGCCTCGCCTTTGGGCTAGCCGAGCGCATCGGCGACGACGTGTACAACTGCGCCGTCTTCATCGACCATCGGGGCCGTCTATGCGGCAAGTACCACAAAATGCAGTTGGCCGAAGGCTACCATCCCTCCTGGTGGTACAACCGCCTTGGTGCCCATGCCCACGCCTTTGACACTCCGTTTGGCCGCTGCGGCTTCCTCATCTGCAACGACCGCTGGAATCCCGACATCGCCCGCATCCCAGTGCTCGACGGGGCACAGTACCTGCTCATCCCCTCCTACGGCTCCCGCTCCAAGGAGCAAGACCGCGCCGTGTTGGCCCGAGCGCGCGAAAACGGCGTCGCCATCGTCGAGGCCAACGTCGGCGTCACCTTGGTCATCAGCAAAGGAGAAATCGTCGCTCTGTCGCGCCGGGTAAATGAAATCACCTACGCCACCATCGAAATCCCAGCCCCACCTTCGGCGCGCAACCGCAACGCGCAGGAACGCAGCTTTTTGCAGTGGCGACAAACGGAAATGCGCCACCGCTATAAACAAGGAGAGGCCAAGCGCGCCCGCTCCGGGCCGCACGACCCCGACAAGGTCAGCCACGACCAGAAGGGCCGCTTGATCCATTGAAATAACTCACTGCACAAAGGCCCTCTTCCCCACAATACCTTCACCCTGCGCAATCTCATAGCGCGCCCCTGCCGCTAGCTGTTCAAGGGCTTCCACCGTCCCATCCGGCCAGCGAATCTCCAAGCGGTCGATCTGCTCGGCCGCGCCCAAGCCAACGGTCAGGGTCATCGGGCTGTGGCTCAGATAAGAAGACCCCGTGCGCACCATGAACACCTGCTCCTGTTCGCCCACCTGCGCCGTCACCTTCGCGCCAATGGCGTCCCGATTAGGTGCCTTACCAGTCAGGTCAAGCTCCACCACGCGGCCGGTCGGGCCCTCATTGCGCAACAGATAAGCCGGCCCGCCATTGGTCGTCAGCAACACGTCCAAGTCGCCATCTGCGTCGATATCGCCGACAGACAGCCCTCGCGCCACCACTGGCTTGACGAACGGCCCACCCGTCTGCTCCGACACCTCGACCATCCGCCCTTCGCCGGTATTCCAAAACAACTGCGGTGGTTGACGGTACTCGATCTCCTTCTGCGTCGAGTTGATCTCTGGCTCGATGTGCCCATTGGCCAAGATCAAGTCTTGGTACCCGTCGAGATCGTAGTCGAAAAAGCGCAGCCCAAAGGTCAGCGGCTGCAGCGTTGCCTGCATCAGCCGAGCCTTGCCCGCAGCATCGACGAAGACCTCGCCACCGGCTTGGCGATAGAGCGACAGCGCCTCGCGGCTGAAGTTGCCAATGGCGATGGAAAGCACGCCGTCGTTGGCGACCGACGTAATATCTACGCCCATCCCCGCGCGCGCACGCCCAGTCTCGTCGTAGCCAATGCCCGCGGCGAGACCCCGCTCCGCAAAGCGGCCTCCACCTATGTTTTGCAACAGGAAATTGGGCTGGGTGTCGTTGGTGACGACCAAGTCGATGCGGCCATCGTCTTCAAAATCGGTCATGGCCACGCCCATGGACTTGCCCTCGGGCAACAGCAGACCGGCCTCTTCAGTTATCTCCTCGAAGCGGCCTTCACCTAGGTTGCGATAGAGCCTCGGCGTCGAGCCGGGGTACTGCTGTGGCGTGGCGTAGGACTTTCCTTTGCCGTCGAGCGTGGTGTATATGTCAGTGCTGGCCGACCAACGCACATAGTTGGTGACCAACAGATCCAGCCAGCCGTCCCCATCCACATCGACCCAAGCCGCGCCCGTGGACCACTCGGGATTCTCATTGCCCGCATCGTCCCGCCAAACCGCCCCCGCCACGCCCGCTTCCTGTGCCACATCGACAAAGCGGCCCGCGTCGTTGCGCAAGAGCAGGTTCGGCCCCAAGGTCGTCAAGTAAATATCCGGGTCGCCATCGGCGTCGTAGTCGGCAATTGTCGCGCCCATGCCATAGACCGAGAAGTCTAGACCTGCTCGTTCCGTTGCATCGGCAAAGGTGCCGTTGCCGAGATTGCGGTAGAGCTTGCCAAGGGCCTTTTCGCCACCCCAACCTTCGCTGTTGACCAAGAGCACGTCCAGCCAGCCGTCGCCATCGTAATCAAAAAGCGCGCAGCCGCTGCCCATGGTCTCCGGCATCCACTTATCGCCGCGCGCCCCGGTCTCGTGCCTGAATTCGAGACCAGCCTCTCGCGTCACATCGACAAAGCGCACCACAGGAGCCTCTTTCCGCCCGCGCCCCACCGCATAGTCGGCAGCCGGTTTGGTGTACTCAGGCTTCGGAGCCGGTTCCGAAGGCTCTTCCGGGCCGCAGGCGGCTAACATCAATGCGCCGACCGAGAATCGCCAGATCGCGCTATGAAATGTTGGCATAAAATTTGCATCTATTGCGTACTTACTCGTCATATCTCTTCCCATTAAACCTTAGCGGTGTGAAAGGTTGATACACAGGTGTTTGCTAGAGTAACCGACACCTTAAAAGAATGCAATCGGACTAGCTCGACATGAATCGCAGCGAAGCCTACATCGCCGACGAAAAATTGACTTACCTGCTGCACGACGACAGCAAGAGCGGTCTATTCGCCCTACTCGGCTATGGCGACCACAATGTCGGGGACTTACGCAGTGGTCTGCTGGTCATTGTCAAGACGCAACCGCTTGTCGAACGTATTGCAACTGAGCACGGCACCAAATACATTATCCTTGGATATATTAACACACCCTCATACGGCCTGTTTCATCTTCGCACTGTGTGGTTTATCCGCCACGGCGAGACCGAGCTACGTTTTGTAACGGCCGTTCCACAAAGGAGTTAGTCTATGAATACCCTAGCCGAACCTCTTGCCGAACCCCTAGCCGAACACCGGAAGGCTGTCCTGACAGCCGATCAACCCGAAGCCGAACTGATCGCCGGCGATGTCGGGGTCGTGGTTTTCATTCACGGCGAAGGAGCCGCTTACGAAGTGGAGTTTCCCAACCACGCCGTCCTTACCCTAGAAGCCGACCAAGTGCGGGCACTAGGCATGGAAGAAATTCTCCACGTGCGCCCTCAACCACCCTCCCCCAGCGGATGAACGTGGATCTTGAGCGCCTCGCGGTTGTCGTGCGGATGCTCTAGCCGGTAGCGGCGCGTCAGCTCCTGAGCCGACTCGTCGATCTGATAGTACTGGTAAGCCTGCTCGGCGACGAGGGCCTCATCCTCGCGGCCGAGGGCGCGCAGCGAAAGCATCCGGTGGTAGTGAGCGACGCGATCTTCCGGGTCAATAGCCAGCACGCCATCGAGAGCCTCCAAAGCCTCCTCAAAGCGGCCATCGAGGTAGAGCACCCGGCCCAAGTTGCGCCACGTAGCACGATCCTCGGGAAAGTCGCGCAACACTCGGCGATACGCCTGCGCCGCAGCTTCGTAACGACCATCCTCCTGCAACACCACGCCCCAAACCCAAGCCGTCTGCCCGTCGCCGCTAACCAACGCCTCGCAGTCCTCCAAATGCTCGTAGGCCCGCTCCAAGTGACCGTCGCGCACGGCAACCTTGGCCAAGTTGCGGCAGCCGTCCAAGCGCTCCGGCGCTAGCTGTTCCACCGTCTCAAAGGCCCGTGCTGCTCCTTGGGTATCGTCTTGAAGCAGCAAGCCAATCCCATAGTCGTTGAAGCGCATCCAGTCTCCCGCATCCGGCGCACCCTGCGCGGACGGCCCTCCCACCACCAATTCCACCTCGCTGCGAGCGATCTCAGTTACCGGCAAATCCGGCACTTGGTCGAAGCGGCGGAAGCCCTGGCGATTGTTGTTAAAAGCAAATTCCGTATAGGCGCGGTCGAACTTGCGCCACAAAAGCCGCGCCCGTAGCGTCAGCTTGCGCCCCGCGTAGTCCGCGGGCACCTCGAAGCTGTAGTGGGCTACATCCGCCGTACCCGGGCCAATGGTGCGCACGTACACGGCGGTGACGATGTCCTGCGCATTGCGCCGGTGGATAGCTTGGCCTTTTGCATCAACCATCAGCGCCTTGTAAAAGTGCGCCCCTAGATCGACGTGCCCGTCGTCTTGCACCGCCCCGCTCAAAGCCAGCACCGTATCGTCGTCGCTCACCACCGAGACCTCTAGCCAGCCCTCGTTGGAATCGTTAGTCCCGCCCGGGAAAGTGTGCCCGACGCCCTTGTTGCGCACCACCACGTCGAATGTGTACTCGCCGCCGCGCACCAACGCTGGCTGACTCTTGTCCAGCGCGTAGTGCGCTTCTTCTTGGTGGTGCAGCGCGAACACATCGACGCTGAGCTTTTCGTCTTGCAGAAATTCCTCAATCCGCGCGATAGTCTCCTCGTCCCCGCGGATGAAGGGCAGGGCCGTGTTGACCGCCAAAAAGCGGTGCGACTTGACGTACCCATCCCGCGCCGACACGTCGCCGCCAACCGCTTCCTCCAGCGGCATGTGGCAATCTTGGCAAACCCGCTTAACAGCAGGCAAATAGAAAGTCCTAGAGGCGTTGAGCGCCACGCCGCTGTCGTGCCAATTGTCGTATTCGTTTTGGCCGCGCAGCCAGCGGTAGCCATTGACGCGCGAGTCGAGACTGACCTTGTGGCAGGTGGCGCAAAACTCAGAGGTGCGGAAGAACGGCTTGAGCATCTGCTTTTTGTGGACGATGGGCCGCGCCTTCAGCGCTGTGTCGTGCACGAAGCGGCCCACGCCTTCTTTGGCATTGGCGAACAGATAGGGGTCCTCCTGCTCGTCGGCGATGTTGTAGTTGCCGTTGCCGGTCTGGTCGTGAATCTCGTCGATGGCGTGGCAGCCCAAGCAGGTCAGCCCGGCTTGGGCCTGTGGCGAGGCGCGGTCGATCTCCTCGGTCATTTTGCCGGCCAGCATCAGCGCCGGATCGTGGCAACCCGAGCACCACTTGGACTTGACTTTGGCCTCCTCGCCCGCCAAGTCCTTGTAATAGGCGATATGCGCGTCAACCTCCGCATTGCTCTCGGTCGAGTTGCTGCGCATGTGGTTGATCGTCGCCTCGTAGAAGGGGTTGTTGAACGAGGCAAAGCGGTGCGCCGAAGTCGCCCACTGTTCGACGATGGCCGCGTGGCAACGAGCACACGTCTCCGAACCAATCGGCTCGTTGACCACAAAGCCGTACTCGTCCATGTCGCCAGCGAGTTTCTCCGGCTGCGAGAGATCGCCGCGCGTGA
>JAJEEZ010000654.1:0-4367 GCA_022820705.1 Candidatus Latescibacterota bacterium
CGTCCAATCTGTTCCGCAACCCCGTAATCGCGCAGTGACCAATAAGGCGGTGATGTGACAACCGTTTGAACGGACTTTTCAGGGAGAAGCTTTAGGGCTTGCGCGGCATCGCCACAAATCACCATTGAGCGGGAGATAGCCTCGAATGGCTCTCTGTCCAACGTGTCGACTCGAACATGGAGCGCTTGCGATTCGTTCCCGACGAGCGGACGCGTTGGTACGGAACGCCCAAAAAGCGCAATTTGTTCACTTTCGGATGATCTCACCTGTAGGTTCTTGTCACTCACATACCACCCACATTTGGAAGGTTCAAAGGCTTCGCAAACAGTACTTGCTCATATGTTGCTTTTCTGTTCATTCGATTAGTTGGCGACTGGCGTCAACTAATTTGGGACATTGCCGATTCCAAACGAGAATCGATATCGCCTTCGGTGCCCAGCACCCGCGCCAGATAGCCGAGCGCTAGTCCGTATCCGCATCCGAGACGGCCCAGCCATATGGCGAGCCGCAGGTAGCTCTCCGGCGCCTCTGCATCGCCAAAACCTCCCTCCGCCAACGACAATGCCAGACTGATCGTCGTCGGATGGCTGTACGCCGCCAGCCTGTTTCTTGCTTCGCCGGACCACCAACTCCCGTCCTCTTCGAACCGGAACGCGTCTGGCAGGCATTTCCATACGGCGTCCATCTGCTCGTACGCTGCCCGCAGTTCTGATGTCATCACGTGCACGCCATCGGCGCTGACTTCGCACTTGGTGATCGCTACCGCGTGGAGGCCTACTTTGCGAAGGCGGAAAACCCAATCTGGTTCATCCGATGCGATACTGCGCTTCGGAGCGTCGATGTCGATATGGATTCGAACGAGCTTGCGAAGCACGTCCCTCCCCTCTTCGCATCGAGCGCGCTGCACATCAACCGGTTCCAGTGCTTCCATCCAGTTTCCCCCTCACGGAGACTCGGGCGGCGTCCACGAGCGTCTTCGACGACTCCCGTACGTCGCGCAGTTGCACGAGCGTCGGTTCTATCCACCGGTCCCATTGATCGTCCGCGTCTCCGGCCACAGGGCACAGTGCAGCAGCAGCGTTCATGAGAGCGACCTGGTCCACAAGGTAGGACATCAAGCCCAAGAACGCGAATTCGTCCTCAACCTTGTCGATTGACATGACACCACCCCGCCACGAAAGCCCTTTCCAATCCGCCGATTTCCCGTGGGTGAAGTGATCACTCAAGTAGTCGTACCACTCGTCGCCTTTGGCAAGGTTTGTCACCTTGTCGGCCTGATAGAGGCTCCACGATTTCTGCCGCTTCGGCTTCGCTGCCCCAACTGACGCCGCAGCGGCGGCTTGCGCCTGCGTTGCCATTTCGCGCAGCTCCTCTCGACTGATTTGGCCTCTCGTTACTCTGCGAAACGTTTGATAGAAGTCCGCGTTCAATCGATTCCCGTACGTCGCTAGGGCTTTCTCCCGTGACATCAGCAAGTCCGGCGCAATGATAGTGTTGTGAAAGATGAACACGACCTGCCCGACACACTCGAGGACCGGCCTCATCTGCACCGCGAGGGAGTGCAGGTTGCTGGTCTCGTTGGCTCGGAGAACGGCGACCGTGTGTACCCGCGCTTTGCGAAGCAACAGTGCGCCTGAGATCCGTAGCGTCGCGGACGGGTCAGCTTCGAGGTCGATTTCCGCTGTGGCCCCACGCCAACCGCCGGTAACGTCCATCCTCTGCTCGAGCTTGCGTGTCGTCTCGACTGCTTCCGTGAGCAGCTTTGCCATGTCGGCGCGACAGCGGGCTACGTCAACTTCTGAGGGATCTTTGCTCATCCGAGCAACTCCGTCCGGCGTAGTTTTTTTTCGATTACCAAGGCAACCCGCTCGGCGGCTTGGCTCAAGGTCTCATCGTGGTTGATCTGGTCGTAGCGGCCAAGGGATGCACCTCGATCCTTGTAGGCTTGAATGCGATCTTCGACGAAGTGGTTGTAGAGCATCCGGCATTCTTCGAGGTGGACCGCCAGCGTCGTGGCTTGTTTCGCCGTTGGTCTCAGCCGATATTTAGATATTTTGTGCATATGAGAAGACATAGCGCAAAGAAAGCACCAACGCAAGAGGAGAGGCTGTTGTAGTCGGGTGCGGTTGACCTTGTGTAAAGCTACCAGCGCTCCCCGGCCCAGGCCCTTCAGCGAGGGGCTAAAGCCACTCTCATACCAAAGCCTGCTACCCTACCTGTCGTCCTGCCCGAAGACGGGGTGAAGCAGGTAGGACAGGCTTGGTCTTACAGCCTAAAGGCAGTTTGATAAAGATAAATTGACATGACCGCGAAAGAGCTTTCTTCTGCCCCGGCCCAACTAGCCTACAGCGAGCCAGACCAACTAGTACAGGACTTCGCCAGCCGAGGATTAGTCGTCCTAGCCCCGGAAAGCCTCGGCATTCCAGCCGCAGTCCACGAGCGAATCTACCAGCGCGAAAAGCAGGCGGTCGGCACTGGCGAGCGCGTCACGCCCGAACTCATTCCAGATGTGCTCGAAGTCATCAACGCCCCTGGCGTCGTCGCGGCCTGCAACCAACTAGTCGGTGAGAACTGGGCCATTGTGCCATTCACCCACAATGCGACCTTCGCCAGCGGCGGCCGCGACCAGCACTGGCACAAGGACGACAACGGCCCGTTCAACAGCCGCAAACAGCGCCACCACCAAGCCGTGCAAATCGAAATGCTGTACTATCCGCAGGCCGTGCGCGAGGACATGGGACCGACGGCGACCGTGCCCTACTCGCATTACTGGACCTTCAACCACGAAGAAAACCACGACAATTTCGCCGGGGCCGACCACCTCGATTTCGCCTATCAACTCAGCGGTATGGAGGGCCAGCCCGTCAGCGGCCCCGACTCGCAATACGACCCCAGCGATATTGTCCATCGCCGCACCGCGCACGACGTGCGCATGAGGGAGGCAGTCACCAACCTAAAGTGGCCGCTCGTGCAGCCTTTTGAAGCGGCCCCGCTGCGCGCCGGCAGCGTCGTGCTGTACTCGCACAATACCTTCCACCGGGGCAACCACCGCCGCGACGATTGGCGGACCTGGCAAGACAATCCGCGCTTCATGTGGCGCTTCTGGATCTATCGCACCACCGATCCCACCGACGATGGCTCGCCAGCCGCAGTGCAGTGGAACGGGCTTGACCCGCTGACCAACATCGACCTATCCGCAGCCAGCGACGACGTCACCTCGGTCTGGCGCTATCACCACCACTGGATGCAGACGGGCCAAAAACCGCCGCCGCGACCCGAGGCCGCCGCCCTATCGTCAGCAGACCGGGAAGCCGAGTCCAACTGCTTATTTGCACAGCTCCTCGCCAAAGGCGAAGAGGCCGAGCCAGCGCGCATTGGCGCGGCGTACAAACTAGCCTCCATCGGCGACTCGGCGCTGGCGGTGCGGCTGCTCGGTCAGGCTCTATACACCGACCGGGAGAGCGTACGGCGAGCCGCCACCTATGGCCTAATTGCCGTCGGTGAAGAAGCTACCGACACTTTGCTAGAAGCGGCGAATTCCCCCATCAAATGGGTTCGCAAAGCCGGCGTGTACGGCTTGGGCGATGCCAGCCCCCTCAACGACGAGGTCTTGCAGGCCGTGGCGACGCGTCTGCGCGAAGATCCGTCGGTATATGTCCGGGCCGTCGCCGCTGGCACTCTCGGCTGTCTTGGCCGCCGCGCCGTCGCCACCGGAGTCGGCCAAGCCCTGATTCCCGCCTGCCTCGAAGCACTGGTGCAGAGTCTGGGCCGCGAGAAAAACCGACTGGCCATGGATCGGGCGCAAGGACGGAGCATAAAGTTCGTGCGGCCCACCGATGAGTGCGATGTGTGCGAGGGCGGGGGCGTCGATTTCGGCTTTGAGCAGTTCAAGCCGGTGCGCTCGGCCGTGCGCGAGAACGCGCTGTGGTCCATGGTCATCCTCTGTTCCCACGGCACCGCGATTGCCGGCCCAGCGCTGGAGCCAACTGCACGAGCCTTGCAAGAAGTCATCCGCAGCGACGAGAACGCCATCTGCGTCGGCTTTGCCATGGACGCGCTGGGCCGCCTAGCCCATTTGCGTCCCGAGGACGAAACCGCGAGCGACCTCCAGGCCGAGGTCGCGGCGCTACTCGCAGAGTCGCCCATGCGCTGCTGGGAATCCCTGGCCCGCAGTGGCCTCCGCCCCGCATAACGCGATCTGCCAGATTGGAAGCCAATAGAATAAAGACTTAACATGCAATACACATCACCTGATTCCCTTACACTTTTGAAAATAGGGCTGCTGCCCATAGTTTATGGCTCTCTTTTAACCGCCTAAGATCAAAGGAGGGCCTTATGAGCAGCAGCGAACAGGTATATAACCGATT
>JAJEEZ010000228.1:0-4802 GCA_022820705.1 Candidatus Latescibacterota bacterium
CGGGTAGGCCGTGGGTTGATCGCGTGTTCGACCTGCGCGTGGAAGACCATCCCGAGCCGGTGGAGGAACTGCGCCGCTTGGTGCGTCTGGCGCGGGCCTACCACAAGCTCAACGAGGGCGACGAATGGGTGACCGCAGGAGACATGGAGGCGGCTATGGATGCCTACCGCACAGCGACCGAACTGGTGCCCGATGAGGCAACGGGCGGCGAGGCTCCCTTCTGGGTGGGTGTGACCTTGGCCTCTGAGGGGCGTGAGGAGGAAGCGGTGCCTTACTTGCAACGGGCGCAAGTGCAGTACGACCGCTGGGCTGACCTACTGCGGCGTTTGCCAGCTTCCGGCCTGCTGCCAGCCGACGATGCGCTCATAGACCGTCTTACTGCTGCCATGATCGGCGAGTGACGATTCTGGATGTAAAATGGCGGATGCATTTCTCAACGAATTAGCTTGGCAGCGATCGTCTCAGCCCGTGTTCTCGACTATGACGACAGAGCAGACTTGGTGCCGAGTGACGCTCTACAATCCCACGGTGATAAGAATCAACGGCCGGTACGAGATGTGGTATTTGGGCAACAGTAGTGCCACGCGCAACGGCGACATGGATCTGGGCTATGCTGAATCAGAGGACGGCTTGCATTGGACGGCCTTTTCCGATAACCCCATTCTGCGCACGGGCGAGACCCCCGTGGGCCAAGCGTGGCAGACACCGCACATCCTATTTGATGCCGATGAAAGCCTGTACAAGATGTGGTTCGTGATGAGCCAGCGCCTCGGCACCACCAGCAAAGGCCCCCTTATGCGACAGATGCTTGGTTATGCCACCAGCCCGGATGGTCGGAGCTGGGAAGTCCACCCCGAGCCGATCTACCCGAGCGGTCGTCGCCCCTGTGTGCTCAAGGATGGCCCGGGCCGCTATCGCATGTGGATGAATTCTGCGCCGGCGGCAGACGACGATTTTCGCGCCATGGCCCGCCACATCTACCGCTTTACCTCAGAAGATGGTCTGCACTGGAGCCGAGATGCAGAACCAGCGGTTGTGGCCAATGAAACCCACAGGAGTATCGTCTATCCCTATGTCCTAGAAAACAACGGCACCTACACCATGTGGTACGGTTGCCACGTAGCGGACGGCATTTTCGAAATCTATGCCTCGACTTCGACCGATGGTCTGCACTGGACGCACCACTTTGAGCGCTCGGCTTTCCCAGCCACGCGCCATCCCGATCACTTTGATGGCCGCTACACTTCAACGCCATGCGTCCTCGCAGATGGCGACCGCTATTTGCTCTATTACTCGGCCCGCGACCAAGGCAATATCTACGGGGCGGGCGACGGTACAATACAAGTTGATCAAGACGGTATTTACCGCCACATCGGAGTCGCCGTCTGCGAAAAATAGATGGGTGGGATGTCCTAGTCGACGACAATCGAATGGATCGTGGCCGCTGCCATGGCCTCCCAATCCACGGCGAGGCCGAGGCCCGGTCCGGCAGGCGCATAGGCATAGCCGTCGGGTTGGGCGCGGATGACGTCTTGCATTCCGTATTCGTAAGGTTCGCAGGGGACTGACTGCTCGAAATAGGAGCAGTTGTCGTGCGCCAGCATCAGGTGCAGGTTGGCTGCCGATACGAGGCTGTATCCCCACGACATGATCTCGCATTTCATGCCAGCCGCTTCGGTGAGGGCGATTGCTTTGTTGGTCTGCGTGATCCCGCCCATCATGGCTGCGTCGGTGCGGGCGCGGCCCCACGCCTTTGAATGGAGGGCTTCGGCAAAGGTGTGGAGGTCTTGGAACCAGTTGCCGGACGGCAGGATGGGAATAGTTACTCGGCTGGTCAACTCCCGGTAGCCGTCGAGGTCTGAGTCGTGCAACGGGGCCTCAAACCACGTGAAACCCATTGCTTCGAGTTCTTGGGCGACTCGCAGGGCACCGTCGCGGTCGTAGTTGTTCTCGGCGTCGAGCATGAAGGCGACGTCGTTGCCGGGGTACTGCTTTCGGACGGCGCGGGCGAGTTCGAGGTCCAGTTCGGGAATGCACCAAGTGTGGAACTTGATGGCCTTGAAGCCTTGGGCGATGAACTCCTCGGCGTTCTTCAGATAGGATTCGACGTCTTCAAAGAGCGGGGTGCTAGCGTAGGCGGGGATTTTGTCGCGTGCTCCGCCCAACAGGCGATAGAGCGGCAGGCCCGCAACCTTGCCTGCTAGGTCCCACAGGGCGATGTCGATGGCGG
Organism: Candidatus Latescibacterota bacterium; assembly: GCA_022820705.1. Taxonomy (GTDB): domain Bacteria; phylum Latescibacterota; class UBA2968; order UBA8231; family UBA8231. Next base: position 2,231 of record JAJEEZ010000228.1, read on the forward strand.
CCAGCGACTGGGGCGGCAGCGGAAAGACGCGCGGCCTGATCTCGTGCCATATATGCTCTCGCAAGAGCGGGTCCTTGCCCAGCAGGATGGGGGCTAGGTGGCGTATGGATTCGGCGGTGTAGCGCTCGAAGTCAAAGGAGGTCGCGTTCCAGACGCTAGCTACGCCCTCGACGCCCTCGTCTGTATAGATGCGGATGACTGTGTTGGTTGAGTATTGATCTGGCAGGTCGTCCGACCAAGTGAAGCGGTCAACTGGTGGAGCTACGGTGCGTATTTCGACTTTGGTGATGTGCATGGAATGCCTTTCGCAGGAATGAATTTATAAGGCCGATTCGGATGCTAAGTTCTCGGGGTATATTTCAATTTGCTCTGCGTACTTCTCCCGCAGTTGGCTTAGAAAAGCTTCAAAGCGCTCTTCAATGCGCTGGCCATTTGCCGAGCGCACCATCTTTTTTACGGTTTGCTGAACCTCGGGATGGGCAAGAGGTAGCAATCGGGCCGGGCGTTGCTCCAGCGTGCGAAACACGATGTATCCCGGCCAGATTTTTTCGCGTGGCTGGAAATGCACCAAGAAAGGCCCGCCGACTTTTCCCACCGGGGTTTTGCGGACCGCTGCTAACACGGCCGACATGGTGTGCGGGGAGTGGGCGTGTTGTTCGTCTTCCTCGCGGTGGATGTGGTAAATGTTATAGTGAAACCAAGCGTCGTGAAAGCGCGGATAACCTTGGGCCAAAGTCCACATGTCGGCTCCTTGACGCACTTTTTCGGCGACGTCGAGTGCATCTGCTTCGTGGTGGAGCAGGATGGCTTCGTAGATGAGCAGATCGGGATCGGTAAACCAAGATAGATGCTCCTCGTAATAGGTCCGCATAGCAGCTTCGTTGACAATCGGCGCTTCTGCTTCTAGGCGGCGCAACTCTTCGATCATTAGTAGCGATTGACGCTTTTCTAGGTAGCGCTTCATCTCGTCGTCGTCGGCTAGCCCGGCCTGCTGAGCGGCTAGCGGCAACAGCACGGAATCTACTGCCGTGCGTCTGGCGTACCGAGCGATGCTCGCGGTATCTACGGTTACGGGCCGCCGCTGGGATGGGGTTGCTAGGAGCCATTGCAGGTACTGCTCAAGCGCGACCTGTCCTCCTTCGTAGAGTATTAGCGGCCTTGTTAAGTGCTCGTCCCCGTCGAACTCGGGGATGCCGTGAGAGGCGGTTTTGCCCAGCTTGACTAGCTGCAACCAAGTTTCTTCGACTAGCTGCAGATTGAACTGCTTTCTGATGTTCGTGCGAAACTCCGCTGTACGCACGGCAAGGCGATCCGAATAGAGCCTATCTTTGATCCTCTTTTTTAAGGACTCATAGGGCAGTAGGCGCTCGTCCTCCACGCGCACGATGTGGAAGTAGCCTTCTCTGCCTTGGAAAGGCTCAGATAGTTCGCCAAGTTGCATGGAGAAGAGCACCTTGCTGACGGGGCCGGCCATCAAGGACTCGTCCCAGTAGCCTAGGTCGCCTCCTTTATCAGCGGTCTGTTGGTCCAGAGAAAAGCGACGGGCTAGCTCGGCGAAATTTTCGCCGTCTAGGAGCGCTTGGTAGAGCGTTTGCGCTTCTGCCGCTGTTTTCACCATGAGATGCCGCCCTCGCACCTCGCGCTTGGTGCGCAGGTCGCTGCCTTCGTAATAGGTCCTGATCTCTGCTTCAGAGACCGTTATATGGCTTTTAACTTCCCTTTCGATGAGGCGTTCTACGGCTCGTTGTCGGCGCACATGTTCTAAACTGGCTAGTACCTGTGCGCTCTTATCTAGTTCCCTATTCTTGGCTTCTATGAACAGCACCTCGCGATTGATAAGCGTCTCTAGGACATCTTGCTTTGATTTTTTTTGCTCCTGCGGCAGCTTGTCCCAGACCCGTTCCACCTGATCGATCGCGATGGTGCGATCGGCGATCCGCGCTGCTATAGAATGGTTTTCCGCGCATCCCAAGAGGGTGCCGAACAAAAGGACCGCTACTATCACTATGGCTTCTCCACAACTCAGGAGTGTACGGGGCGATTGAGGTTGAGGACGAGGTAGAAGTTTTTGGTGAGGGGCATGAGAAGTTTGCGATCTATTGCACAGGTTCGAGTTCGAGGAGAACCAGCAGCCACGTGCGCGCCCAATAGGCGCTGTTGATATAAGGCGTCTCCGCGGTGGGCCAGTTCTGCCAGTAGGTTTCGTTGTGGGGGATTCTGTGGTACCACTGGAGTAGTGGGATGGAGGGCAGCTCGCGCAGCCAGATTTCCATGGCTTGGCGAAAGTGTTCGAGCAGTTGTGGATCGTCGGGGGCCGTGCCGGCCATGCGGTCGATGATTTGGTCGAAGTGGTCGTTTTGCCAGCGCCAGAAGTAGATAGCGGCTGTGCCGGTCGGTTGCACGTAGCGGCTGTGATAGAGTCTGAGGGTGAAGTATGGGTCGCGCACGCTGCCCGCATTGCCGATCAGAAAGGCCCGGGCGTCGCCCACTGTCATGCGAGTGTAATAATCAGAAGTCATTCTGAAACCAGCATCAAAGCCAGCGCGGCGTAACTGTTCGACCAGCACGGGAA
>JAJEEZ010000234.1:0-7980 GCA_022820705.1 Candidatus Latescibacterota bacterium
CCTCCGTCAAGGACAGTTCGACGTGATCGGCAATGCGCTCGACTTCGGCCAGACGCTCGGTGCGAACCTCGTTGATAAAAGGCACCAAGGCGTTTTCGTTGAGCCAAGCGGTCGCTTCTGGCAAAGCAGCTACTGGCGGCAGGTCGCTTGGGGTAACAGTAGGGCTGAGATTGCCAAGGACATCCGGCTCGCGGAGGCAGGGAGAGCCATCATCCGTCAACTCTAGGGTGAACAACCGTTCGTGAATCACCTTTCCGAGACCATCTACGACCCGCGCCCGGTAGAAATCGAGGCGTGCCGGTTCTGCGTGCGCTAGGGAATGGAAACAGGCACCCTTGGCAAAGGTGTCTTGTCCGAGATTGAGACTGTGTCGGCGCAAAGCCTCAAATAGGGGATGTCCTGGGGTTACCCATTCGAGGTTGTGCTCCTCTGCTGTGTCGCGGTCCGTTGACAAGCGCGGATAGCGCATCGTCAACTCCGGGAGTTTCCAGTCTGGATTGTGCTCGTATTCCTTCAACTTGGACGGCGTGTGTCTTGGATCGAAGGTATGCGCCAAGTGGCCCACCGGCTTCAGAGTTAGGGCCGCGTGTTGGGCACACTCCGCGATGAATCGCGCAATGGTCTCGGGCACGACGCGCCGCTCTTGAGCCTTGGCCCGGCGCTCGACGAGCATATCGAGGTTGAGCTTCTTGGAAGCCAAACCTTCCAGCGCCGTTTGGCAGATGTCCCGGAAGTGGCCCTCATCTACATCCTTCAAGAGCCGCTCTTCAAGGTCAGAGTCTCCCAACTTTCCCGCGTAATAGTCCCGCAGTACGCTCTCCACATGGGCGGACGGTAGGACCTCGCCGACCACGTTGAATACTGCGTCGTCGTCGAGAGCGTCGCGGATCTCTTGGAGCTTGTCCAACAATCGCTGGAGCACTCGCCCCTCAATGGTGTTGGTCGCTACGAAGTTGAAGATCAGGCAATCGTGCCGCTGACCGTAGCGGTGGATGCGGCCCATGCGCTGTTCGAGCCGGTTCGGGTTCCAGGGGATGTCGTAGTTGAAGAGGATATGGCAGCATTGAAGGTTGATGCCTTCCCCAGCCGCCTCAGTGGCCACTAAGACTTGGATAGCACCTTCGCGGAATTGCTGTTCGGTGTAGAGCCGGCTACCCGGTTCATCGCGCGAGCCGGGCTTCATGCCGCCGTGGATGCAGCCGACGCGGAAGCCCCAGGCTTGCAAGCGCTCCATCAGATGGTCGAGGGTGTCCTTGAACTCGGTGAAGAGCAGCAGCTGCTGATCGGGCCGGTCGAAGAATCCCTCCTCCTGCATGATCTTCCGAAGATGTCCGAGCTTCGCCTCGCTGCCCGAGTCTTCGACGGCTTTGGCCTCTTTGGCAAACTGGAGAAGCTCGCTGATCTCTTCGCGTATCTGCTCGGCATTGCCGGCCAGCGTGATGGCCTCCAGCATCTCCTCTAGACGCTCGCGCTCGGCGTCTTCCAATTCTTCCAACTCTTCCAGGTCGGGAAGGTCCGGCGGTGCGGTCTTCACCAACTCTTGGGCGCGCTTGAGACCTTCCTCCAGATGCCGAGCGCGGTTTTCAAGCGACCGCCGCATGGCGTAGGTGCTGGAGGCGAGGCGCCGCTGGTAGAGCGACATCAGGAAACCAACCGCCCGAGCACGCGGGTCGTCGCCCTGTGCTGCGGCGCGGGCGCTCTGCCGTTTCACAAACCGCGTGACATTTTGGTAAAGCTCGAACTCAGCACCCCCAATAGCGAACTCGGCAGTGTGCGGGATGCGTTTCGTAAAAACCGGCTTCGCAGTCCATGTTCCGTCCGTCTGGCGCTCCGGGAAGTACACCATTGCCTCCTTGGTGCGCCGCAGATAGAAGGGCGCTCGCCTCCGTTCCATAGCCTCGCGGATCGAACTCACATCGGCGTAAGCATCGCGGTCGAGCAGTTGCAGAAATAGCGTGAAATTCTGCGGGTCTCCCTTGTGGGGCGTGGCGGTCAGCAGCAGTACGTGATCGGCGCTGTCGCGCAGCAATTCTCCCAGCCTATAGCGCTGGCTCTTGTGGGTCTCGTCGCGCGCTGACATGCGGTGCGCTTCGTCGATAATCACTAGATCCCAATGCACCTGTTGCAGGCCGGGCAAGATCTCGGTGCGCTTGGCGAGGTCGAGCGAGGTGATGATCTGCTTTTGCTCCAGCCACTGATTGACACCGAACTGATCGCGGATGTCGCTGCCCTTCATCACTAGGAACTTCTCGTCGAACTTTTCCTTGAGTTCGCGCTGCCACTGAAATGCGAGGTTGGCAGGACAGACGACGAGCACTCGTTCGATGAGACCCCGGAGCTTGAGTTCGCGGATCAAGAGGCCAGCCATGATGGTCTTGCCCGCACCCGCATCGTCGGCGAGCAAGAAGCGCACACTAGGTAGCTTGAGGAGGTGCTCGTACACCGCTTCGAGCTGGTGCGGCAGCGGATCGACGCGCGAGATGGAAAGCCCGAAATAGGGATCGAACTCGTAGGCGATGCCGAGCGCATAAGCTTGGAGGCCGATTCGCAAAAGCTGCCCGTCGCCGTCGTAGGAAAGAGCCGCGTCGGCGATAGTCAGGTTGGAAATATCAGCGGAAGAGAGCATGACCTGACGGAACTGCTCGGACCGTTGGCCGACGAGGCCGGCCTCTAGGTAATCAGTACCGTTTGCGCGAACGGTTACTACTCGCATCGGCTCGCTGAACAGCGGGCCAGTCAGTATCTGTCCTTCGCGGATGGCGGATTCAACTGTCATTTCACCACGCAAAAAGCTCTCCCACCTCCATCGTCAGGTCTCGGCCCTGACCGCCGTCCTCGCGCACCACGAGCTGCCCTTCGGCGTATTCGACATCGGCAACGCCGGCGAAGTCGGAGGGAATTTCCATAAGAAAGTTGGCGTAGGTGAAAACTTGGGTCTCGTCGGCGTCGATATAGTGGAAGAGGTAGCGGCCGAAAATCTGGCCCTTTTCCAACAACACCGGGCTAGGTTGGTGCAGGCCCGTAGTGCCAAACTCCAAGCCGCGGGCAAAGGGCTTGCCGTCGCGGACGTGCCGCCAGGCGTCGAACCAGGGGTATTCTTCCTCTGGCCAGATGTAGCCGATCAGTAGCCCTTTGCTGGCGTTGATGGCTGTGGTCCAGCCGTATTCTTCCTCGATTATGTACGAGACGACTGCTGGGGAGGCGTCATCTGTCAGATGGCGAATATCGACCTCGGTACCGTCCTTTTTGAGTGCAGAGGGCCAGCGCACCTCTGGGTCTTCGGGCGTCGGCATGGGCGTTTCCTGCATAAAGCCGCGCGTGCCGTTGGCATCAACGCGGGTGCTTTCGTCCAAAAAGGGCGGTCCAATGGTCGGGTGCTGGACGATGTTGTACACGCGGCCCAAATGGCGGGTATTGGTAACGGCCTCGGCGACCGCAAAGACGGCCTGATCCCGAGCCATGCGAATCGAGCGCACTACCTTGAGGCTGGCCAAGGGCAACTCGGCCGACATTTGAGCCGCGAGGTGACCGTCCTCTGTGTGGGCGTCCTCATCCACATTCCACCACACGCGCGTGGCCTCGCCGTGCCAGCCCATGCCGTGAGCTTGCTCGGCTTCGGTGGCTGGTCCCCAGCGGTCGAGGCAGAGGAAGTGCCCCATGGAGCGCGGCTCTATGGGTGGCGCTTGGTCGGGGGTGTCGCCGAAGGACCACGAATCCCATTGCAGGGGGTTGAGCGGATTGCTTTTGAGGTGGAAGTCGGAAATGGAGCCGCCGCCTAAATCGACGACTAGCATGGCTGCTTGGCCGTCAAGCACGAGGCGAGGGCGATCTTCGGCCGTGCTATGCGAGGCCGTCCAGAGGGAAGCGACGAGGAAGAGGGTCCATCTCATTATGGGTGCTCCTTCTATTGGTGAGGGATGTCAAAAGAGACGTAACAACGTACTAGAAATTGACAGCAGGCAAAAGACGGCGGATGTTGTTTCTAGTATGAGAATTCTTCTGGTCACTACCCTTTCTATCCTCGTCCTAAGTGGTTGCCAAGAGCCGGCCGGTCGCTCCGAGGCGTTCCTCCAGTCGTACTACCGGGGCTTGGACTTGCTGGAGCGCTATCGGCTCAGGGCAGCCGAGCGCGCCTTTGCACATTGCGTTCGGCTGGAACCTGACGCTGCCGAGGGGTACTGGCAGCTAGGGAGGGTACGGCTCGTGCAGGGGCGGATAGAGGAAGGCGTGGGATTGCTGGAGCAAGCGACGACCTTGGATCCTGAGTTGACGGCGGCGCGGTCTTTGGTGTTGGAGACGTTTTTGGGGCGAGGGAAAGAGGCACTCGAAGAGGGACAGTTTGAGCAGGCGGAAAATTATTTGCAGCGGGCATTGGCCGTCAATCCCGAGGGATATGAATCGCTCTATTGGGCGGCGATTGCCGCGCTGTGGCAGGAGGATTACGCCCGCGCTGATTCGATCTTGCAGCAGGCGATAGCGTTGCATCCCGAGCCGTTGGAGTTGCGCTGGCATCGGAAGTGGTTGCAGGAGGCTTTGGGGTGGTCGGCGACCGGGGAATTTGCCGATGCCGTGCCGCAGGGAACCATCAGCGGGCGGTTTAGCGAGATCAGCGCCGAGGCTGGGGTCGATAAATTCGACGGTGGTCGCGCTAGCGCTTGGGCTGACTACGACGAGGACGGCGATCTCGACTTGGTAGTAATCGGCCATCCAGCGTTGGCGTACTTCCGCAATGACGGCGCGCGCTTTGCCGAGCGGACGCAGGCGGTCGGATTGGTGCTACCCGAGGGCGGGATCGGGGTGCAGACGGCCGACTACGACAACGATGGGGACGCCGATGTGTACGTGACGCGCGATGGGTGGTTTGGCGGCGGCGTGAATGCGCTCTTCCAAAACGACGGCCGGGGCGTCTTTGCCGATGTGACGGAAGTGTCGGGCACGGGCGATCCGGGGTCGAGCTTTTGCGCGGCGTGGAGCGACTTTGACCGCGATGGATACCTCGACATCTACGTGGCCAATGGCACGGGCGCGACTGGGGACTCGACCAATGTGCTCTATCGCAACCAAGGCGACGGAACTTTCGTCGATGTGGCGGAAGCCGCTGGGGTGGCGCACAAGGGGCAGGCGTTGAGCACGGCGTGGGGCGACTTTGACGGCGATAGCTGGCCCGATCTGTACGTGTGCAATTTTACCGAGCCGAATGTGCTTTTTCGCAATCGTGGTGACGGCACCTTTGTCGATCAGACGGCTGCGGCCGGCGTAAGTGCCGAGTACATCGACGGCTTTATAACGTTCGTTCTCGACTACGACAACGACGGTGCGCTGGACATCTTCGTGGGCAACTGGAGTCAGTACCCGGTGGTGCTGGCTGATCGAGTCGCGGGAAAATCGACGAGCGAGCGCGACCGGCCGGTGCTTTTTCGCAATGGGGGCGACGGCACCTTTGCCGATGTGACGGAAGCCGCCGGGCTGGGGAGAGCGTTGGGCACGATGAGCGGCGTTCCCGGCGATGTGGATAACGACGGCTGGGTAGATATCTACCTCGGCAACGGCGGACCGCAGATGGGCCGGCGCGAGCCGGATGTGCTTTTCCGCAATCGGGGCGACGGCACCTTTGTCGATGCGACGGCAGCCGCCGGGCTGGGGCACTTGGGCAAATCGCACGGCGTGACCTTTGCCGACTACGACCGCGACGGCGATCTCGACCTCTATGCGCCCGTGGGTGGTGCTCAGCCGGGCGACCAGTGGCCCAACGCGTTCTACCGCAGCGAGGGCTTTGGCAATCACTACTTGGTGCTGGAGTTGGAAGGGGTCGAGAGCAATCGCGACGGAATCGGTGCCAAAGTGTGGGTGTATGCTGGCGATCTGATGCAATACCAGGAAGTGGCTTCTGGATACAGCTTCGGCAACAGCAACAGCTTGGAGTTGGAATTTGGTTTGGGGCAACAGGTGCGGGCTGATCGCATTAAGGTGGCGTGGCCCAGCGGGCAGGTTGACGAGTATCGGGACGTTGAGGCCGACCAGCACTTGTTGCTCCGGGAGGGCTTCGACCTGAGCTCAGCCGAAGGTGAGACGCAGTGAAGGGGCTGACTGCAATCGCGCTGTTGTTGGCCGGGTGCGTAACTGAACCGGACGCTCCGACCGCGTACCGCCAAGCGCAGGAGCTGATTGGTGACCGGCCGCTGCGGAGCTTGAGTCAGGCCGAGTTAGCGCAGGCCGAACGGCTAGCAGCGCAGGCGCGGACACTCGATCCCGAGCTGCACGAGGCGACCTTTACCTTGGCCGCACTCTACACGGCGCGCGGTGCGTACGAAGACGCGACCGCGCTCTACCGCAGTCTAGTGGAGGCGCGTCCCGACGACGGGCGAGCCTATGCCGAACTGGGGCTTAGCCTAGCCGCTCAGGGACGCTATAGCGGGGCGCTGCGCGCCTATCAGGACGCCGTGCGTCGGGGCGAGAAGTCGGCGCTTATCTACGCGCGGCTGGGTCACGCCTATCAGGCGCTCGGCCACTTGCAAGAAAATCTCCACGCGGCGCAGGCGGCCTATCGCGCATCCCTACAGCTTGCACCCGAGCAGGCAGAGGTGCGCTACCAACTAGCGCGGGTAGAGGCGCGGTTGGGGCGTGACGAGGAGGCGCGTACGTTGATGGAGCAGGCGCTGGATGCTGCTCCCAACGACACGGGGATTCGGGCCGACCTCGCCGCGCTTTACAGGGAGGCAGGGCAAAGGGAACTAGCCCGCGCCGCGCTGGTCGAGGGCTTCGACGGCTCGGCTAAGCTCGCCGAACGCCTGAGCTCAGCCGAAGGTTTGGCCACACGCGACGGGGATGGTGAGGAATCCGTCTTGCACTACGAACTGGGGCGGCTGCTTTGGGAGGAAGGGGATGGCGCGGGGGCCTTGGCGCAGTTTGAACGGGCGCGAATCGCCGATCCCGACCTATACCCCGTTTATCGCTATCTCGGTTTGATCCACAGCGCGGAAGGGCGGCTGGACTCGGCACTGGCCGCGTTTGCCGAGTTTGCTAATCGACAGCCCGGCAATGCCGCTGCCCAAGTAAGCATTGGCATCGTCCACAGCCGCATGGGCGCGCTCGACGCGGCGGAAGAAGCGTTTAAGGCCGCGATCGAGTTGGGCGGCGCGGAAGGGGACGCAGCTTTGAAATTAGGTGGACTGTACGTGCATCAGCGGCGGTTGCGGGCGGCCGTACAGGTGTTCAAAGAAGCCACGGTCGCGCATCCGCACCACGCCGAGCTTTTCGCGTCCTTGGGCGATGTTTATCGGCAGTTGGGCTTGCTCGCCGCGGCTGTGCAGGCCGGTGCGGAGGCCGTGCGGCTCGAACCCGAGCGGGCGCTGTGGCGCTTCCACCTCGCCTCGACCTACGAGCGATTAGACCCCGACCAAGCGCGGGCTGAGTGGCGCGCGTACGCATCTTTGGCAGAGGACGACGCGAGCGAGGCGCAGCGATTGGCCCACGCGCGCTCGCGGTTGCAAACTTTACAACAGGAGGAATGATGACCGACTTAGTGGCTTTTGACCTCGACGGTACAATACTCGACGCAGAAGGGCGGCTGGCAGCTTCGGCTGCGGCGACGCTCGAAGAGCTGATTGTGCGTGGCATCCCTATAGCCAGCGTCACTGGGCGCAGCATCCTGCGCATCCAACACCCTTTTGAGTCCCATCCAACACTGGCGCGGGCACTTTACATGGCTGGCTATAATGGCTCGGTGATTCTCGGGCCGGGAGAAGGAGTGGAGCGAGAAGTGCTGCACGAGGAGCGGTTGGACGAGGAGTCCTTTGCCCAAATAGTCGAATACGGGCGCGCCGAGGGGCTAAACCTGATGTACTGTCTATTTGAACGCACGGACGCGGGGATCGCCGAGGAGTACCGGCATGTCCGGCCCATAGATCACCTCGAAGCGCTCAGAGGGCCGGGCATGGTGCTCGATGTCGATTTGTACGCGCGCTGCCAGAGCGGCGAGTT
>JAJEEZ010000401.1:0-3828 GCA_022820705.1 Candidatus Latescibacterota bacterium
CGCCGCACCCATCGTCGGCAGGAGAATTTCTTTGAGGATTTCCGCTAAGGGATAGATGGTGTACACGTCAACCGCATCGATCAGATCCCACGTCCCGCCGAGACCCGCGAGCCGCTCGCCCATAACCTGCGCCACATAAGCGGCCTTCTCGCGCATGGCAACGGGCGACGTGTCACCGGGGCAGATAATCCCCTCGGTCACGAGGTGGCCCTCCCGCAATTCGCCCGCACCGGCCACGATCAGCGTTTTGCGGTCGATCTGATCGTTGGGAATCGCGTAGGAAAAGGCATACAGCGAAGGCACAGCCGGCGGATCGAACGCCGGCGCAACATTCGTACGGGCCACCGGATTGAGCTCTTCTACATACAAACCCCACGCTTTCAGAACGGCACAGTACTCGCGATTGAAGTCGATGAACCCCTGCATGGTAAAGGGCACAGGCGAGCGCAGCTCCATCGCGCAAAGCGAGACGCGGTCGCAGCCTTCCGCCGCCAGATGTGCATCCACGCGCTCAAAGCCCTCGCGCCAAGGCAGCGGCTCGGCCAGCACGACGCGGACGATCTCCCAGCCCGGCTCGGCGACGACACCACAGGAATAGGGGTCAATGCCCTGGAGAAAGCGATAGTGTCCTTTGGGATGTGCAATCAGCATGACGCCTCAAGGTCGCCCACGCCATCCTAGGCGTCAAGGTCTCTTGCTGAAACGGACGCCTTCTTTATATTCCATCCCCTTGCAACCCAGTCTCTAATCCCTGATGCCAAAATGCCCTACAAAGTCCTAATCCGCTCGGAAATCGAACCGTATTACACCATCATCCCCATGATCGCGGAACGCGCCGAGATCGTGCGCTGGAATCCGCTGGATCCGCAGCCCCCGGCCGAACTCCTCCGCACCATCGAAGGTGTGTACAACTACGGCCACTACGCCTTCACCGCCGAATACATGGATCTCATGCCCGAGCTCCGCGTCATCAGCAACTACGGAGTCGGCGTCGATCACATCGACCTCCAAGCCGCCCAAGAGCGCGGCATCCCCGTAGGCAATACGCCCAAGATCCTCGACGGAGCAACAGCCGATATAACCTTCGCCCTCCTCTTGGCCGCGGCGCGCAACCTCATCCAGGGAGACCACTTCGCCCGTGGCCCGGATTTTGTGGCCTACGATCCGAGCTTCATGCTGGGGCAAGAGGTTCACCACCAAGTCCTCGGCATTATCGGGCTGGGCAGTATCGGCTACCAAGTAGCGCGCCGCGGGCTGGCCTTTGACATGACCGTCTTATACCACAACCGCAACCGCAACCCCAAGGCCGAAGCCGACCTCGGAGCGCGCTACGTCGAGCTGGACGAACTGCTCCAGCAGGCGGATTTCGTAACCTTGAACATGCCGCTGACTGATCAGACGCGGGGCATGATCGGCCGGCGTGAACTGGGCCTGATGAAAAAGTCGGCCGTGCTGGTCAACGCCGCACGCGGAGGCGTCGTCGATCACGACGCGCTGTTGGAAACCTTGCAAAACGGCGGGATCTACGCAGCCGCCCTCGACGTAACCGAACCCGAACCCCTGCCCCGCGACCACCCCCTCCTAGCGCTGGACAACCTCGTCATCATACCCCACCTAGGCAGCGCAACGCACCAGACGCGCCAAGTCATGGCCGAGCGGTCAGTGGACAACCTGCTGGCTGGGTTGGAGGGCAGAGAACTTTTGAGCCGTATCGTGTAAATAAAAGGAGAACAATGAGCACCAATCACCATTACAAAGTCGTCATCATCGGCTCGGGTCCAGCCGGACTGACCGCCGCCCTGTACGCCGCCAGAGCCGACCTAGCCCCACTCGTCCTCGAAGGCTTGCAGCCGGGCGGCCAGCTAACCATTACCACAGACGTCGAAAACTACCCCGGCTTCCCCGACGGCATCATGGGGCCAGAACTCGTCGATCTGATGCGCCAGCAAGCCCAGCGCTTTGGAGCCGAGTGCCAATTCAAAATTGCCACCGAAGTCGATCTGTCCAAGCGGCCCTTTGCCGTCAAAAGCGATGACGCCTCCTACACTTGCGACGCACTGATCATTGCCACTGGTGCCTCGGCGCGCCTCCTCGGTATAGAGTCCGAGACGCGGCTCATGGGGCACGGGGTCTCGGCTTGCGCCACCTGCGACGGCTTTTTCTTCCGCGACAAGGAGCTCGTCGTCGTCGGTGGCGGCGACTCGGCTATGGAGGAAGGGACCTACCTGACGAAATTCGCGTCCAAAGTCACCATCGTCCACCGCCGTGACGAGTTTCGCGCGTCCAAAATCATGCTCAAGCGCGCCCAAGACAACGACAAGATCGACTTCGTGGTCAACGCCACAGTCGAGGAAATTTTACAGGCGGATGACGAGTTGGCCGTGCGCGGGGTACTGCTCAAGGACACCCAAACGGATCAGACGCAGGAGTTTGCCTGCGAAGGGGTCTTTATGGCCATCGGCCACATCCCTAACTCCCAGCTTTTCGAGGGCACATTGGCCATGAACGAGCAAGGCTACATCCTCACCGACCCAGATTCGACCGCCACGGGTATTCCCGGGGTTTTTGCCTGCGGCGACGTACAGGACTCCGTGTATCGCCAAGCCGTCACCGCGGCTGGCACCGGGTGCATGGCGGCAATTGAGGCCGAGCGGTTTTTAGCGCATTAGGAAATGCAACCCCTCTTAAACCGCTACTCCATCCGCCCCAAGAAAAATCGCGGCCAAAACTTCCTCACTGACGCTGCCGTCCTGCGCCGCGAAGTAGCCTGCGCCGACATCGCGGCTGGAGATACGGTGCTGGAGATCGGGGCTGGAATCGGCAATCTGACTCAGCTATTGCTAGAGCGTGCTGGGCAGGTCGTGGCCGTGGAGCAAGACCGCCAGTTCGGCCCGTGTCTCAAGGACCTACAGCGGCGGCACGAACATCTCAAGGTAATATGGGGTGATGCGTTGGCCGTGGATTTTCCGCGCTTTGACAAGGTGGTGGCCAACCTGCCCTATCAGGTGGCGCTGCCGATTGTATTCAAGCTGCTAAACCAGCGCTTTGAGCGGGCCGTGCTCATGTTGCCCAAGCGGCTGGCTCAGCGGCTGTGCGCCACCGTCGGCCAACAGGGCTATAGTCGAATTGGAGTCACTGTAGGGCGGTTGGCCCAAGTGGAGTGGATCGAGCAGGTGGGCAAAGACGCCTTCTTCCCCCGCCCCGAAGTCGAGAGCGCACTCGTGCTCATCAAGCGCACCAAGCCCAAATTCGCCGTGCCGTCCGAGGATTTCTTCCGGCAGGTCCTGGAAAGCCTCTTTGCCCGTCGCCAAGAGCAAGTCCAGCAGATCGTCCCCCCAGCCGCCCTCTCCAGCTTGAGCAAGAAGATCAAGAACAAACCCGTGTACACCGTCACGCCGCGCGAGTTCGGCGCAATCACCCGCGCTTGGTGGCCGCTCAGCGAGTCAACCCCGCGAACACCTCGCGCCCCCTCCTGAACAGTTCCCGCACGTCCTCGCGCTGCTGGTCGTTGTTGTAGCGGCCATACGTGCCGATCCACTTGAGCGACTCGTCAATCGAGCGGAGGAAGAAATTCGCATCGGCCTCGCGCTCGGCTGGCGGTGCGCCGCTGCGGAAATAGCTCGGGCTTGAATGCGCGTAAATAGACTGGCCGAAGCTGTCGCGCGAGTCGCCCCACAATCGGGCGGCAACCCAGCCGTCGCGTTCGGCCCTGAAGCCGTGGCGCAAGGCACCTTCGCGTCGCCCTTCGGGCCATTCCCAGCGCTGGACTACCGTGCCGTTGACCACCAACTCGGCGCGCTCAATTGGATAAAATGAGCTAAAGGTCAC
>JAJEEZ010000227.1:0-3418 GCA_022820705.1 Candidatus Latescibacterota bacterium
GCCTAGACGACGACCCGGCCGTCTATCACGAGTACATGGACACCGGGCTCGAACGCGTAGTCTCGCGCGACCACTATGAAAACGCCCTGCGCACCCGCTTCGTACGCGTCACCGCCGCAGACGACCTGACCGAACGCCAGCACAAGCCGGGCGTCCGTGCTTCCATCGGCTACGATTCAGACAACTGGACCTTCTGGTCCGCGCCCTTCGTCGAATCGGGTCAACCGATCAGCCTGCGCAACGGCACCTACTTGCAGTTCCGCGTCACCATGGAAAGCGACTCCTTCGACGACTTCGTGCGCCTCGACTCATTGTGGATCGAAACCGCCCCGCTGTTGGCCGCCAACGTGCGCGGCGAAGTGGCCCCGCTAGACGATCCGCAGCCCGTCGGCGGGATCACCCAAGTCCCCTTGGGCGAAGCCATAGAATTCATCTATGATCTCCAAGCCGATTTTGAGGCCGTAAATGCGCCCGGCTTCGACCTGCTACGCATTCGCACCGGGCATCAAACCGAACTCAAAAGCCTGCAACTAGGCGAGAGCCGCACAGAAGCTACGCCCACTGAGGTCACCCAAGAACCCGAGGGCCTGCTCATCCGCCTGCCCGAGCGCATCACCCGAGCCAACAATCCACCCATCCGCATCGTCTTTGGCACGGAGATATTTGAATTCGCTACTACGTTCCAGAGCGAGGTGCTAGACAGCGAACGCGACGTTCTGCCGCAACCCGTAGTCGGTGCCGATGTCGGCGAGGCCCTCTCGACCAACAGCCTGCGCGTCCTTGGCACCACGGGACAAACAACCGCCTTCATCCAGAACCTTACCTTTTCCTCTGCGGTCTTTACGCCCAACGGCGACGGCATCAATGACGAACTGCACATAGCCTATTCGCTGTTCCGCCTGCCCGAACCCGTGCCCATCGTCCTCGAGGTCTATAGCCTCGATGGGCGGCGCGTGGCCCTCGTCAAGGCTGGCTTGCAGAACGCGGGGCCGCAGGGGCTGCGCTGGGATGGCCGCGACGAAACAGGTCGGCGGCTGCCGCCCGGCCTCTACCTGACGGCCTTAAACCTGCGTTCGGAATTTGCCGCCGATCCCCAACTCCGCCCTTTGGGCATCGCCTACTAAGGAAAGTTCAATGCGACGCGCAATCATCGCCTGTCTCGTGCTAGCCACACCACTTGCGGCTGATATGCTCTCCTTTGACAGCGCCGAGAAATGGGCCCAATGGCAACAGCCCTTCGGCTTGGTCCAGATCGGCGAACAAGGCCAGCTCTCACTCGTCAAATTTCGCAAAGACATCAACCTCATCGAGGACGCGCATCTCTTCGTCCACGAGACCCGCAAGCGGGGCGACGCCGTCGCCGGTGGCCTCTGGCAAGCCGGTTCCAACGAGGCCGACGCCCCGCTGGCCATCGACGGCGATCCAACCACCTATTGGCAACCTAGCCCGAACGACGCCCGCGAGGACTGGTTTATCACCATCGACCTAGGCCGCGCAGCCCTCGCCCGCGAGATTCGCCTGACATTCCCCGACCAAGAGGGCGCGCGCCCGTTCCGCCAATTCCGCGTCTTCACCACCTCCGGCGTACGCATTGCGGCCACGGACGACCTCTTTCTCTATCGCCAAGCCTTCCGCACCACGCGCCCCAACGCCGAATCCGAAATCGCGATCCCATTGCGCTATGCCGGCCGCGACAGCGCGCTCGTGATTGACCCCGATTTGGATTTAACGCCTGCAGAACGCAATAACTACCAGTTGATCCAGTACATCCAAATCATTTCCGAAGAACAAAACGCCGACGCCGCCCTCGCCGAAATTGAGGTCATCGGCATTGGCGACAACATTGCCATCGGCACCAGTCAGCGCGGCAATTTTGTCGAAGGCGATGGCACCGGCTCTACCTTCAACCTGTTCGACGCCAACCTCAACACCAACAACACCGTCACCGACTGTCGCGGTGCGCTGGCGGAATGGACCGAAGGCGGCACGTGGTTCCGCGCCGACCTAGGCGCGACATTCTTTATCGACGAGATGTTCATCTACTCCATGCAGCCCGACGAAGGCACGCTGGGCTTCACCATCTCTGGCACCGGGCCGGGCCACACCCTTCTCTTTTCCGACGGCACCCCGGCCACGGGCACCGCCCCCATCGTCGAAGTCCCCGAAAACGTCGATTACGAACAGGTCTTCACCCATCTGGCCCCCAACGCCGATAACCTGCTCTACATGCGCTACCTGTTCGCGCCCCGCAAGGCTCGCTACCTGTTCTGGCACGGCGTTACCTGCAGGGGATGGGGCATCGTCAAGTGGGGCGAGATGCAACTGTTCTCTCCGGGTTATCCAGCCCAAGTCGAGTTGCAGTCGGCCTTTATCAATCTCGGCGAGGTAGCTGGCGATGGGCGGCCCAAAGTCATCAAGGCCCTGCACTGGGACGCCGACCTGCCTCCGGGCACCCGGATGCAATTGCGCTCGCGTTCGGGCAACGCGCTAGCACCGGTCTTTACGTTTCGCAATAAGCTCGGCGAAGAAATCACCGAAGAAAAATGGACTAGCTCGCCCAAAGTGTTGCGCGGTCCCATCGACACCACGCTGGTCGTCGGCGAGGACTGGGACGCCTGGAGCAATGTGTACCAGTTTTCCGGTGAGTCCTTCAAGTCGGACAGCCCCCGCCGCTTCATGCTGCTGGAGATGATCCTCGCCACCGATGACCCCGCTGTCGCTCCGACCGTCAACTCGGTCTCCGTCGAATACGAAAACGCCTTAGTCCAAGGCGCGCGCGGCAGCGTCGCTCCCCGCGAGGCTAGCCCCAACCAAGACACGCACTTCACCTACACCCTCTGGCCCGAGACCGACGAACTCGACAGCGGCTTCGACCTAATGCGCTTCACCATTCCCGAGCCGGTTGACCTCCAGAGCGTGTCGGTAATGGTCGGCGCAGAACCGGTCGTTCCGGCCACCTTGGACATGCAGGCCGACTCGCTGCTCATCGCGTTGCCGCAGGTGGTTTCCGGCGATTCGCTGCAAGTGAGCTTCACTACCCGCCTGCTGCAAAACGCCACCGTCTTTACTCTCGACCTCGGATCGAGCGAAGCTCCGGGCCTGTGGCAGTCGGTCGAGGCAGCCGAGCGCCGCTCCAACATCGTCATGCTGCCCGAACTGACCAGCAGCAGCCAGCTCATCAGCGATTTGCAACTGGCCTCGGCAACCGTAACCCCCAATGGTGACGGCATCAACGACCAACTAGAGGTGCGATTTGTCGCCTTCAAAGTCGAGGGCACTGAACCACAGGTGGAAGTTTTCGACCTAGCCGGACGCCAAGTAGCAGTCCTCACTCCAAGCGCCGAAGGCTCTCAACGCCTCTTCACCTGGGATGGCCGCGACATCGACGGAACGAGCGCCGCCCCCGGCCTGTACGTCC